>DATHLY010000339.1:0-5625 GCA_035487655.1 Rhizomicrobium sp.
ACTTTCGAAAGACACTAGCGCATTTTCGATTTCCGCTTTTTGCCCTACTTTTTGCCTTGCGCCCGCTTGGGGACCATTTTGCCTTCCTTGCGAGCCTCCGACAGGCCGATGGCGATGGCTTGTTTGCGGCTCTTCACTTTGCGTCCGGACCCGCTTTTCAGCGTGCCGCGCTTGCGTTCGTGCATCGCCTTTTCGACTTTCTCGGAGGCGCCTTTGGAATATTTTCGAGCCATGAATTCACCTCTTGGCTTTATGCGGAACCCTAGAAGAAACCGGTGAAACATAATTCCGTTCCGGAATGGAACCGGCCGCCACGTTTCGCGGCATCATTTTTGCGCGTCTGCCGAACATAGCCATCGCCACAAATCCAGTCCCCATCATTCCGCAATGTCGATGTTGACCTTCATTATCAGCCGTGCCGACAGGGATTTGCCGACCTTGCACAAGCGCATGCCGGAGATAGCCAAGGGCGAGCTTTCTGGATCTGTTCGACAAGGAGGGAACTGAACTGTAGAAAGCCGCCCATGAGTGAGCCAGCGTTCATCGCGGGGGACTGGGGCACCAGCCGGTTGCGGCTTTATCTTTGCGATCCCGCCGGCAATGTGCTGGCGCGGGGCGTGGGCGAGGGCGCCTCCGTGCCCGATTGCGCCGGCCGCTTTGCCGACGCCGTCACGGCCTGGGACAAGGCGCATGGCGTGTTGCCGGCTGTGCTGGCCGGCATGGTGGGATCCTCGATCGGTTGGCGTGAAGTGCCTTATCTAAAATGCCCCACCCGCCCCGACGGCATAGCGGCTTCGGCGTCGAAATTTGAAGCCGATGGCCGCGCCGTCGCGATCCTGCCGGGCCTTTCCTGCCGGGGCAAAACCGGCGCGCCGGATGTGATGCGCGGCGAGGAGACCCAGATTCTGGGTGCCTTGCATCTCCATCCCCAGCTAAGCACGGGACGTCATTTGCTTTGCCTGCCCGGCACCCATACCAAGTGGGTGGCGGTCGCGGATGGCGCGGTGAGTCACTTCCAGACGGCGCTCTGCGGTGAATTGTTCGAACTCCTGCGCCGCCACAGCGTTTTGGCGCGCGACAGCAGTGAGGTGGATGGACAGAGTCGCGCCTTTGCGTCGGGTCTGGACTTCACGCGCCAAAAAGCGGACCTGTTGCATCTGTTGTTCAGTGCCCGCAGCCGGGTCGTGACCGGAGAAATGTCCAAAGAGGATGCCGGGTCCTATTTGTCGGGCCTGGTATTGGGCAAGGACGTCGCAACCGCCCTGTCCCTGTTCGACAGCGAAGGGCCGGTGCAGCTCATCTGCACACCGCAACTCGCGGCCCTTTATGGCAAGGCGCTGGCTGCCTATGATGTCAAAAGCACCACCATCGACGGCGATCGCGCCGCGCTGGCCGGTCTTGTCCATGCGCATTCGGAAATCTTCTCATGACGGCTGATCTGCTTGCCGAACTTCCCCTGGTCGCGATTTTGCGCGGCGTCACGCCCAGCCGGATCGCGGGCGTGGCGGCGGCGCTGTTTGATGCTGGAATCCGCGCCATCGAAGTGCCGCTGAATTCACCTGAACCCTTGAAGAGCATCGAGATTTTGGCACGCGCTTATGGCAACCGCTGCCTCACGGGAGCCGGTACCGTGCTTGCCGAAGGGGAGGTGGACCAGGTGGCCGATGCGGGCGGCAAATTGCTGGTGACGCCCAATACCAACCCGGGTGTGATCGCGCGCGGTGTGAAACGGGGGCTTACGGTGATGCCTGGCTTCTACACGCCCAGCGAAGGCTTCGCCGCGATTGCGGCTGGGGCGCAGTATCTCAAGCTCTTTCCCGCCGCCACCGGCGGAGTGGCGCATCTCAAGGCCATGCTGGCGGTCTTGCCCAAGGGCGTGCCGGTTTATGCCGTGGGCGGGGTTGGCGCGGGCAATATGAAGGAATGGCGCTGGGCGGGCGCGGCAGGGTTCGGCCTGGGCTCGGAATTGTTCAAACCGGATTTCAGTGACGAGGAAATCGCGGCCAGAGCACGGCAATGCGTGGCGGCTTTCCGCGCGGCACTCTGAAATCTTTAACATGTCATGCCCGCGAACGTGGGCATGACAAATTCCTCGCTATATTTCAAAGCAGGGCCACCGCCTCAATACAACGGCGACAATCGCCAAACCGGCGACTGGCCCGCGAGAAGACCGCTGGACAATTTTGCCGTCCCGCCGAGCGCACGCCAGCGTTGGGTCGCTTGCGGCCACGAAGCCTCGCCTCGCAATAACGGCAAAAGCGCCTCCGCCTGGCTCAATGTGACATAGAGCTGGAGATTGCCGATCTTCACACGATCGAGCTGAAGTCCATCGGTCCCGAACATCAGATCGAGGTCTGTGCCATCCGGGTCGCGGCGCAGGTGGAATTGAAGCCGGCCGATGGCGAAACTGCTGTTGCCAAGGTCCACGATGTCGAGGTCAAAGCGGTTCAGCCCCCGTCCATCCAGGATGCTGCTGCCCCGCATGGTCCCCGGCAGAAACGAAGCATGCTGTATCTTGCCGTTCGACCAGGTCCAGCGCACATCCTGATTCCCCGCTGCTTCATAGACAATCTGCTTGCGGCCATAGGTCAGGGCATGCAGGGCGAATTTTTCCGTTGTCCAGGCAAACGGGCCGTGCGCGCCCGCGCCCTGGACGCGGAACTTGGTGAAGGCAGCGTCCAGGCGGAAGGGAAAGCCCCCCACATCCACAGAGGCCCAATCGACGATCATGTCTGGAACGGCTTCATGACTTTTGAGCGCGGCAAGCCTTCTCTCAAACGCGTCCGCCACCATCCACCAGTGAATCATCACGGCGACAGCCAAGAGCAGGAACAGGGAAATGGGGGCGTATAGCCAAAAGCGGCTGGAATATTTGAACACTGGGTCTAGCTACACTTGGAATAACCGGGGAGCGTCCGCGAGAGCGGGAGCGACCAGCAAAAACCTAACCGCATTTGGAATATCCGCAAGACAGACATGAATCACAGCCTTCCAGCCTGACGAAACTGGCATCGCCGCAGCGAGGACAGTAACGGGCGCGGGCGCCTTCCGCCGGGACTTTCGCATCCGGCAGGATGTTGGGACCATGGCTTCCCATAAAACCAATATCGATCATGTGGCGCTCGATCACCTCGCCGATGGCGGCGAGCAGCGAAGGCACATAGCGGCCGTTCATCCATTGCCCGCCGCGCGGATCGAAAATCGCCTTCAACTCTTCCACCACAAAGGAGACATCGCCGCCGCGCCGGAACACCGCCGAAATCATGCGGGTCAAGGCCAGCGCCCAGGCATAGGCTTCCATATTCTTGGAATTGATGAAGATCTCGAATGGCCGCCGGCGCCCATCCTTTTCGATGTCATTGATGGTGATGTAGAAGGCGTGGTCGCTGTCCAGCCATTTGATCTTGTAGGTGCGCCCGGAAAGGTCCTCGGGCCGGTCCAGCGGGCGGGTCATATAGACCACGCCGCCTTTTTCGGTCCTTGTTTCGAATTTGGGCGCAGGCGCCGGCAGGGGCAACTCCGGCTCTTGAGGCGCGGCGGCGATCACCGTCTCGGCGGGAACGGCGTCCTTCGGTTCCTCGACAGACAGCACCGATCCCGTCACCGCGTTGGGACGATAGGTGGTGCAACCTTTGCAGCCCAGTTCATAGGCTTCCAGATAGACGTGGGAAAAGTCCTCGAAAGACATCGAAACCGGGACATTGATGGTCTTGGAAATGGCGCTGTCGATGAAGGGCTGGGCCGCGGCCTGTACCGCCAGATGATCGGACGGCGCAATCGTTTGGGCGTTGACGAAGTAGTCCGGCAGCGCGGCACCTTCGCCGAACTTGGCGCGGAAGGCGCGCACCGCATAGTCCTCGACCGTTTCCTCGCGGCGGCTGCCATCGGGCTGCAGGATCTTGCGTTTGTAACTGAAGGCAAAGACCGGCTCGATGCCGCTGGATACATTGCCCGCGAACAGCGAAATGGTGCCGGTGGGCGCGATGGAGGTCAAAAGCGAATTGCGGATGCCGTGCGCCGCGATCGCATTGTAAACATCCGGCGGCAGCGCCTGAATATGGGGCCGTGACAGGTAGGGATTCATATCGTAAAGCGGGAAAGGTCCCTTTTCCTTGGCCAATTCCACACTGGCGCGATAAGCGGCATGGCTTATTGCCGAGAGCCAGGTGCGGATCAAATCCAGGCTTTTGGGTGAGCCATATTTCACCCGGCAGAAGATCAAGGCGTCGGCCAAGCCCGTGACGCCCAGCCCGATGCGGCGCTTGGCGCGGGCTTCGTGCGCCTGGGCCTCCAAGGGGAAGCGCGACACATCGATGGCATTGTCCATCATACGTACGGCGGTCGCCACCAGCCGTTCCAGCTCTTCCATGTCCAGGCCAGCGTCTTCCTCAAAGGGACGGGGCACCAGCTTGGCCAGATTGATGGAGCCCAGCAGACAGGCGCCATAAGGCGCCAGTGGTTGCTCGCCGCAAGGATTGGTGGCCGAAATCGTCTCGCAATAGCCGAGATTGTTTTCCTGATTGATGCGGTCGATGAAGATCACGCCGGGCTCGGCATAATCATAGGTCGAACGCATGATGCTATCCCACAATGCCTTGGCCCGGACCGTGCGATACGTCTTGCCGCCAAAGCTCAGCGGCCAATCGGCATCGGCCTTCACCGCCGCCATGAAGCCATCGCTCACCAGCACCGACAGGTTGAAGTTGGACAGCCTGCCGGGCGTGCGCTTGGCGGCGATGAATTCCTCGATGTCGGGATGATCCACGCGCAAGGTCGCCATCATGGCGCCACGGCGCGAGCCGGCGCTCATGATGGTGCGGCACATGGCATCCCAGACATCCATGAAGGAGACGGGGCCGGACGCATCCGCGCCCACGCCCGCCACGGCCGCGCCTTTGGGTCGCAAGCTGGAGAAGTCATAACCGATGCCGCCGCCCTGCTGCAGGGTCAGTGCCGCCTCGCGCAAGGCGGAGAAAATCCCGGCCATCGAATCCTCGATGGCGCCCATGACATAGCAGTTGAAGAGCGTGACGTTGCGGCCCGTGCCGGCGCCCGCGAGAATCCGCCCCGCTGGAAGGAATTTGTGGCCCGCAAGCGCGCGGGCAAAGCTCAAGGCGCAGGCGATGCGCCGCCCGGGCGCTTCCGCATCCGCCAAGGCCAGCGCCACGCGCGACCAGCTGTCCGCCACATCGCGATCGATGGGCGTGCCGTCCGGCGCCTTCAGCCGGTACTTCATGTCCCAGACTTGGTGGGAGATATCGCTCATAACGGGATAAAGACCATATTGGGTCTGGCGGTTCCACCGTTATAGATAGGTATGCTTATCCACCCTGCAACCTCGTCAACCATTTGAAATATCATGATAAAAGCGCGTCGGTGGCGGTCTCGATGCGGCTCTGGAGCTCAGCCATGAAAGCGTCACGCTTCAGCCCCGGCGGGATGGGCTCCAGAAATTCCAGCACGATAGTGCCGGGACGTTTAAGAAAGCCGGTCCAATAGACGCCGGAATTCAGCGCCACCGGCACGCAAGCGACCTCCAGCATGCCGTAGAGCCCAGCCACTCCGGGTTTGTAGTCGGGCGCCGCACCCGGCTTTTTGCGCGTGCCTTCGGGAAAGATGAGGATC
>DATHLY010000340.1:0-2713 GCA_035487655.1 Rhizomicrobium sp.
CGCCAGATACGGCCACAACAGGCCCGCCGCTACCAGGACCAGACCGATCAGGACCAGAATACGGTTCATGGCCTATCCTAGCGCGTGCGAAACCAGCCGGTGATGGAATAACGGGCGGCACCCGCAAAAGGCGATACAAAGCCGACCATATGCTCCTGGGGCACGGCCAGGATGTTGAGCACATTGAAAGCCGGGAGATAGCCTGCCGAGATGCGGCCCGGCCCATTCAAAAACAGCAGCGCCCCGCCCCAGTCCGGTCGCCAGTGCGGCGTCAGGTTGAGGACATAGGCCGCCACCCGGCCGGGTTCATTGGCATCGTCGTGCCGGTTGAGAAAATGGCCCGGCCGGTAACGCGTGGCCTGCCCATCCGTAAAAGCGATTGCGCGATTGCCGGTCAGGTGCCGGGCAAAGTCCAGGAACGGCCCGCTGTTGAGAAAGCGGGTGACGGCGGACAGATAATGCGAGGGGTCGCGATAGGCTTCGCCGTCTTTCGACAGGACATGTCCGTCATACAGATAATGAAATCCTTCCCGCGCCTGGCTGTAGGCGTTGGTCATCAACTCCGCTTGTTTCTGCGGATGGAGTTCCGCCACGCGCCAGGCTTGCGCCTGGTCCAGTCCGGCCATGGTCAGCAGGGAAAAATCGGTCTCCTGCTCCAGGCAGCGATGCACCCGCGCCGCGCTGTCCGGGGTGAGGATGTTTGGGATATGCACGCGGCCATCGCGGCGATAGGACTGGGCAATTGCATCCATTTCCAGCGCCGGATTGAGGATCGGCAACATGCCGGTCAATGCGGCATGCGGGCAAGCTGGCTGGACTGAACCTCAGCCAACTCACGCGCTGCGCGGACCGAAGCCCGTTCTTTGACACTCTCGCTCTTGAGCTGCCCGCAGGCCGCCATGATGTCGCGGCCGCGCGGCGTCCTGACCGGCGAGGCATAGCCGGCGCGATTGACGATTTCGGCGAATTTCTCGATTTGGCTCCAGTCCGAACACTCATAGGGCGCGCCCGGCCAGGGATTGAAGGGGATCAGGTTGATCTTGGCCGGGATGCCCTTGATCAGCTTCACCAGGTCGCGCGCCTCGACGAGAGTGTCGTTCACCCCCTTCAGCATCACATATTCGAAGGTGATGCGCCGGGCGTTGGAGGCACCGGGATAGGACCGGCAGGCTTCGATCAATTCGGCTATGGGATATTTTTTGTTGATCGGCACAATCACATCGCGAATCTCGTCGCGCACCGCATGCAACGAAATGGCTAAACCCGAGCCGATCTCATGTCCGGCGCGCGGGATCATCGGCACCACCCCGGCGGTGGAAAGCGTGACGCGACGCTTGCTGAGGGCCAGTCCGTCACCATCGCTCACCGCCGCCAGGGCTGCCTTCACATTGTCGAAATTGTAGAGCGGCTCGCCCATCCCCATCATCACGACGTTGGTCACTTTGCGATCAGGGGCTGTGCTGGGCCAGTCGCCGAGGGCATCGCGCGCCACAAACAGCTGACCCAATATTTCGTCGGGATTGAGATTGCGCACCAGCTTCTGGGTGCCGGTGTGGCAGAAGCGGCAGCTCAGCGTGCACCCCACTTGCGAGGACACGCACAAGGTGCCGCGATCGCTTTCGGGAATATAGACGGTCTCGAATTCGATGCCTGGTCCGGTGCGCAGCAGCCATTTGCGGGTGCCGTCCTGCGAAATCTGTGCGGTGACGATTTCGGGCCGGCCCAAGGTGAAGGAGGTTTCCAGCAGCGCTCGGAAATCCTTGGCCAGGTTGGTCATGCTGGCAAAGTCCTTGGCGCCGTGGACATAGATCCAGTTCCACAGCTGGTTTACGCGCATGGCGAGTGATTTCGCCGGCACGCCGCCGGTGGTCAGCGCGGATTTCAGCGCTTCGCGGTCGAGGCCGATCAGGGAAATGCGCGGATCAGGGGCGGTCATTGCATGTCGCAGGCGGCGTGCACCTTGGCCATGGCGTCATTGAAGCCGGTCAGGCTGTAGGTGTCGCTGGTCTTGGTCCCGCGACTGCTGGTGCCGCTGGCGACCGCCGATACGCCGTCCTGCATGGCGGCGATCAGGCGGTTGTTCTCGCTCAATTGCTGCAGCCAGGCGCTGCCTTCCTTGCCATTGTTGCGGATAAAGAATGCGAATCTGTCGCTGCCCACGCCCAGCGCGGCGGCGGCGCCTTCCTTGCCTTGATAGCCGTAAATGATCTGGGGTTCCGACTTCACCTTGCGCGAAGGCCAGTCCGAGACCATCAGATAGATGGCGCTGCGCTTGGTACCAGCCGGACGCGTGGCGCGCGGCTTGGACAAGGCATAACAGGTCAGGCTGGAACCCGTGCCGGAAGTAAAGGCCGACCAGTTGCCGAACACGCCAAGCAGATTTGCAGGATCCGCAGCCGCGGGTCGTGCCAGACCAAGGCACAACACCGCACAGGCGCAAAAACCTCCAATCCTGTTCATGATGGCTCCAACTCGAGTGATTCCGCGCGAAAATTGCAAAGAAATCGGGCGTTTGTGTGATGGCAGCGACAAGATACCGGAGGCGGCCCGGCCACCGCAAGTTTCACCGGAACGAGTTTACTTAAATACGCCCGCTCCAGCTGCGGCGCGGCCGCTCGCCCGCGCTCGCAAGCTGCTCCTGGCGCGAGGGATTTTGTGGCCTGAGCAGGGCGAGGCCCGGTTCGCGCCTCGCGAACGAAATGGTCCGGGGGAC
>DATHLY010000341.1:0-3143 GCA_035487655.1 Rhizomicrobium sp.
AAAGAGGGCGTTAGGCGCGAGCCGGACCGCCGCCAAAAAGGGCGTTAGGCGCAAGCCGGACCGCCCCAATAAGAGAGTGGGGCGAATGGAATCCGGTCTTTCCGCAATGACCGTGCAGGCCCTGTCGCAGGGTTTGGCCGCGCGGCGTTTTTCACCGGTGGATGTGGTGGAAGCCCATCTGGCCCGCATCGTGGCGCTGGAACCCCGGCTCCATGCTTTTGTCCATGTCCACGGAGTGCAGGCCCGGCTGGCGGCCGAAGCCGCCGA
Source organism: Rhizomicrobium sp. (assembly GCA_035487655.1). Lineage (GTDB taxonomy): Bacteria > Pseudomonadota > Alphaproteobacteria > Micropepsales > Micropepsaceae > Rhizomicrobium. Next base: position 268 of record DATHLY010000341.1, read on the forward strand.
CAAGGCGATCCGCGCCGGTCATGGTCTTGGCCCCCTGCATGGCATCCCCATCGCGCTGAAGGATTTGGTTGAGTTCCAAGGCCACGTCACCACCGCCGGCTGTGCGGTGTGGCGCGAGCGGGTTTCCCAATACAGCGCGACTCTGGTGCAGAAGCTGCTCGCCGCCGGCATGATCGTGCTGGGCAAGACCCATACAGTGGAATTCGCCTACGGCGCCTGGGGCACCAACCAGCATATGGGCACGCCGTGGAATCCCTGGGACATGAAAATTCCGCGCACGCCGGGCGGGTCATCGTCCGGCTCGGCGGTGGCTGTGGCCGCGCGCATGGCGCCTTGCGCCATCGGTACCGATACCGGCGGTTCGGTGCGCGTCCCCGCCGCCTGGTGCGGCATCACCGGATTGAAAACCACCATCGGGCGCATCAGCACCCATGGCGTGCTGCCCTTGGCACCCACGCTGGATACGCCCGGACCACTTGCCCGCAGTGTCGAGGATTGCGCGCTTCTGCTGATGCTGTTGCAGGGCCGCGACGATCAGGATCCGCTGACCGCCGGCTTACCGCCCAGCGATGCGCTGCGGGACCTGCGTCGGGGCGTGAAAGGATTGCGGCTGGCCCGGCTGCCCGATGCCGAGCGTGCGGGCTGCGATGCGGAGGTGCTCCAAGCCTATGACCGTTCGCTGCAGGAATTGGCCGCCTTGGGAGCAGAAATCGTGGATCTCGCGAAGGGGGGCCGCACTCTGAAGGAGAGTGGCGACCTGGTTGGCAAGATCATCTCGGCGGAATGCTATCCGCGCCTGGCCGAGCTGGTGGACAATGATGCGTTGCCGCTGGACCAGGCGGTCAGGGCGCGGGTCAGGGCAGGGGCATCGATTTCCTCGCGGCAGTATCTGGACGTGTTGGCGGATCGGGAAAAAGCCAAGCGTGAATTCGCCGCGCGCATGGAAGGCATCGACGCGATTCTGACGCCCGGCACCCTGACTCCGGCGATTCCGCTGAGTGAGGTGGACCAGACCGGCACGCCGGCCATTTCCACGCGCTGGGTGAATTACCTGGATCTTTGCGCGCTCGCCTTGCCCAATGGCATCACGGCCGGTGGCCTGCCGCTTTCACTGCAGATCACCTGCCGCGGCGGCGACGAGGCAATGGCGCTGCGAATCGGCTGGGCGCTGGAAAGTGCCACGGAGTGGCATGAACAGGCGCCTAAGCTTTAGGATCTATACTTAAAGGTCTATCCCCCGATGTCATGGCCCGCGAATGCGGGCCATCCAGGCGACGCAGACTCTCTTGTTGAGGCGAGCTCGTTTCAACTGGCTGGCCCACACGGAGTTTACACTCCGGCCGCGCTTTGCGCGTACCGGGGTGGCGGGCCATGACATGTGTTGGTGGTTTTCGATCGCGCACAGTCTCTAACAATCAAAACGCAACCTGATCCCCGCCCTTCAATTGCAGGATCTCGCGCGCTTCCTCCGGTGTCGCGACCGTGCGCCCCAAGCCTTCGATGATCTGGCGCGCCAGCCGAACTTGTTCGGCATTGGACCGCGCCAAACGGCTTTTACCCGCCCACAGCGAATCCTCAAGCCCCACCCGCACATGGCCGCCCATGGCAGCGGCCTGGGCGGCGATAGCGAGCTGGTTCTTGCCCGCGCCCAGCACCGACCACTTGTATTGCGTGCCGAACAGCCGGTCGGCGGTGCGCTTCATATGCAGCACATCTTCCGGGTGCGGACCGATTCCGCCCAGAATGCCGAATACGCTCTGCACGAACAAAGGCGGGCGCACCAGCCCGCGCTCCAGGAAATGGTAGAGATTGTAGAGATGCGCAGTGTCATAGCACTCGAATTCGAAGCGAGTGCCTGAATCGCCCAGTGTTTTAAGCACGAACTCGATATCCTTGAAGGTGTTACGGAAGACCAGGTCGCGGGAATTCTCCAACGCTTGCGCTTCCCAGTCGAACTTGAACGCCTTGAAGCGGTTGAGCATGGGGAACAGGCCGAAATTCATCGAACCCATGTTCAGCGACGCCACTTCTGGCTTGAAGGTCTGGGCCGGCTTCACCCGTTCCTGAACCGTCATGTAAGGTGCGCCGCCGGTGGTCAGGTTCACCACCGCCTTGCTCGCCTGCTTGATGCGCGGCAGGAAACGGGCAAAGGCTTCCGGCGTCTGGTCCGGCTTTCCGGTCACCGGATCGCGCGCATGCAAATGCACGATGGCTGCGCCCGCTTCCGCCGCGCCGACTGCGGCTTCGGCGATTTCTTCCGGCGTCACCGGCAGATAGGGCGACATGGAGGGTGTATGAATGGCGCCCGTTACGGCACAGGTGATGATGACTTTGTCGCTCATTGCGGCAGCTCCTGCGCGATACGGCGCTTGTGCGCCGCCAGCGCCATGAGCCGCCGGTCGCGCCAAGCCTGCCGTTCCTGCAACTTATTTGCCGGCAGGCGCTTGCGCCGTTCGGCCTCGATCCCATCCAGCACCGGCCCGCTCCAATCGGCGCGCGATTGCATCTGGGCATGCAGGCGCTGATAGATGGACTCATAGCGCTCGACATAGTCGCGCACCCCGCCCGGCGCATTCAGGTCGATGGTCTCGAACGGACCCATGAAAGACCAGCGCAGCGCCAGCCCTTCGCGGATGCCGATATCGACATCCTCGACACTGGCATGGCCGTCCGCCACCAAGCGAAAGGCTTCCTCCAGCAGCGCGCCCTGCAGCCGGTTCATGACAAAACCATCCAGCTCGCGTTTCATGACGATGGGCGCGTGACCCGCTTCCCGCAGAAAGGTCGCGGTGCGTTCGACTGTGCCGGCATCGGTCCATGGCGCGGGCACCACTTCCGCCGCCGGGATCAGATAGGGCGGATTGAGCGGATGCACC
>DATHLY010000342.1:0-2084 GCA_035487655.1 Rhizomicrobium sp.
ACGACAACCGCAACCGCGCGAAGCCCATCACCTATATCGCCGAGAAGGGGATTCTGGCTCAGACGCCTGCCGGCACGCGTTTGATCATGGTGGACGGCACCATCGAAAACAGCGCACTGGGTGGCAAACAATTGCAGGTGCTGCACTTCGATCGTTACACCGTCAACTTGGATCAGTTCTCCGAGCCGGCGCGCTACACGTTGCGCAAGATGAATGAGCGCTATCTCGACGAATTGTTTTGGCCCAGCGAACCGGGCGTCACCCAGCGCATCCGCGACCAGTTTTTCGCCGAGGCTCACAACCGCGTCACCCAGCCGCTCTATTGCATCGCCTTTGCCCTGATCGCGCTTGCGGCGGTGATGCGGGGAAGGCGTCAGCGCGGCAGCATCGCGCTGAGGCTGACGATTGCCAGCCTGGCGGCGGCAGGGCTGCGCATCGCCGGCTATGGCGTCATGGGATTGGCGCAGCGTCATCCCTCACTGGTCGCGGTTTTCTATCTGCTGCCCTTGCTGGGCGCGGCTGGCGCGATCGCACTGTTGGCGGGCTATGCGCCCAATGCCCTAATGGCTCGCTTCAGGACGCGCACTGCATGAGCTGGTCCTGGACTCTTTATCGCTATCTGGCTGTCCAATTCCTCATCACCGTGACGGTGGTCTATGCCATTTTTCTGATGCTGGCTTTCTCCATCGACATCGTCGAATTGTTGAACCGCACCGCGGGCCGCACCGTCCCCAGCGCCACGGTGATCGGCATGGCGGTGCTGCAATTGCCCGAACTGGGCCAGAAGATGCTGCCATTCGCCATCCTGCTTGGCGGGGTTTACACCTTTGTCCGCCTGTCGCGCTCGCGCGAGCTGGTGGCCACACGCGCCGCCGGCGTGTCGGCCTGGGATTTCCTGTTGCCGCCGCTGACGGTTGCGGTCCTGATCGGCGTTTTCGCAGTTACTTTGTTCACGCCCATATCGGCCAGGATGTTTTCGGAATTCGCCGGCCTGGAGGCGCGTTATGTCAAGGGCCAGGAGAGCCAACTTTCAGTGTCGATGAACGGCTTGTGGCTGCGCCAGGGCGATGCCCGCCAGCAATCGGTCATTCACGCCTTACGTGTCGCCCAGCAGGGCGAACATTTGGAAGACGTGCTGGTGTTTCTTTACGGACCCAACGACCATTTCGTTGGCCGCATCGACGCCAAGTCCGCCGAGCTCAAGGACCAGTTCTGGTTGATCAACGATGCCTGGGTGTCGGGCCTACGCGGCATCCCGGTGCATCATGACAGCTACAAGCTCGCCACCACCTTGACGGCGCAACAAATTGTGGAGAGCTCCACCGCGCCGGATGCGCTGTCTTTCTGGGACCTGCCAGGTTACATCCGCGCCGCCCAAGCCGCAGGCTTTTCGGCCGCGCGCTACCAGCTCTACCTTTATACGCTTTATGCCCTGCCGGCCCTGTTCGCGGCCATGGTGTTCATGGCGGCAAGCTTTTCGCTCAAGCCGGGGCGCGACAGCGGCATGGCGAAAGTCATTCTGTTCAGCGCCACATGCGGCTTCGGAGTGTATTTCTTCCAGGACCTGACCATGGTGCTCGGCCGCTCCGGCGCGGTGCCGATTCTTCTGGCGGCGACGGCGCCGGCGGTTGCCTCCATTCTGATCGGCATGACGTTGGTTCTGTCGCAGGAGGATGGCTGATGCCATCCTCCTGCTGTCTTAATTTGGCGCCTCTGCTGACGCATCCGCGCAGGGAGGACGGCTGATGCGCAACGCCGCTATCCGTCTTGCCGCCTTGGCTGCCTGCGCCCTGTTTCCCCTGACAGCCCAGGCTGCTCCGAAATTGCGCGCACCCAGCTTCCAGGCGCCCAGCAAGGATGCGCCGATTCTGCTGCAGGCCGATGAGATCATCTATGACAGCGAGGCCAACACCGTTTCGGCCGTGGGCCATGTCGAAATCGCCGATGAAGGCCGAACGCTTCTGGCCGACCGGGTGGAATATGACCAGGCCAGCGACAAGGTGACCGCATACGGCCATGTCAGCATGACCGACACCCGCGGCAATGTCGCCTTCGCCGATCATGTCGTCCTGACCGATCACATG
>DATHLY010000343.1:0-2974 GCA_035487655.1 Rhizomicrobium sp.
AGTGACGATCTGACTTGCTGGGGATTTAGTTGCTGACCTTCGATCTCGCTGGACTTCACGACTTCCTCGGTCAGCGTGTTCAGTACGGCTTCGCCCCGGAGCCTGAGTCCGAAGCCTTCGATGCGTCCAAGCAGCCGCCCCTGGTGGTGGCGCACCGTTGCAAGCTTTTGGGCGATGTGCTCGCTCTTCCACCGGAAGTCCGGCCAGTCAGGTAACTGATGGATATAGTTTCTCATAATCTCCGCACTCCATGCGGTGATTATGACGGGCATTCTCCGCAAAAGCAATCACATTCTAGGCAATAAATGCGGAGATTATGCCATGCAATCTCCGCGTCTCAACCAATTGGTATTGTTCCTCTTTCCCCCGTTGGGAGCATTCACCTCACCGCGCCCGCCCGGTTCTCCACCACCACATCGGCCACTTTTGCGGTCAACACATTGGCCGGCAGGTGCGAAGTGAAGCCCACGCCCACATAAAATGGCCCGCTGGTGTGGAACGTCACCGGCGCGCCTTCCGGATGCAGCTTCTCGCCCTGCCAGCTGATGTAAAGCTGAAAGGCATCGCCCTTCTTCTCGATGCCGATGCGTGCGGGATGGAAAGTCTGCGGCCCCTTTTCATCCGTTCCCAAACGCGGCTGGCGGGCCGAGCGGTATTCGACATCGGTCATCTGGCCGCCCTTTTCGGCGCGCCAGGAGATATGCACCATGCCGTTGCCATGCTGGGCGGTCATGATCTGGCGGGAGTCATCGTCCAGGCTTTCGCGGATCACCAGCGCCACCTTGCGGTCGTGAAAGTCGTCGATATTGGGCCAGTTGACGCTTGCCGCCAGCGAAACATCGCCCTCCATCTTCTTCCACAGATAGCGAAATTCGTCGCGCTGGTACCAGATGTTATAGCCGGCGGCGGTGATGGTGTAGGTTTTTGCCGCCCCGTCATAACTGGCGCTGCCCGGCACCAGCGCGCCGCCGATGTCGGTCTGCGATTCAAACTGACCGATGGGCGCATTGAAGGTGACCGACGCGCGATGGAAATCGGCCGGCGGCGGCACCTGCTTGTGGGTCGCCGATTGCGGCAGTGCCCAGTCGGGCACCTCGATCCCGGGCGGGGACGGCGGCGGCACCAGGGATTGCGCGACTGCCGGCGAAACGCAAAACACGGCCAAGGCCGCGAACAGAACGGTGCGCATGATCCCTCCCAGCTGGAGCATATTCTTGCCCCGATAAACTTACCGTGCTGCCATTTTATCTAGAACTCAATCACCGTGCGGATGCTTTCGCCGGAATGCATCAGGTCAAAGGCCTCGTTGATGCGGTTCAAGGGCAGCTTGTGGGTGATCAAGGGGTCGATGCTGATCTTGCCGTCCATGTACCAGTCCACAATCCGAGGCACCTGGGTCCTGCCCCGCGCCCCGCCAAAGGCCGTGCCCTTCCACACCCGCCCTGTCACCAGCTGGAAGGGCCGCGTCTTGATCTCCTGACCGGCACCCGCCACGCCGATGATGATGCTCTCGCCCCAGCCGCGATGGCAGCATTCCAAGGCCTGGCGCATTAATTCGACATTGCCGACACATTCGAAGCTGTAGTCGGCGCCGCCCTTGGTGAGTTCGACCAGGTACGGCACCAAGTCTGCCTTCACCTCCGCAGGGTTCACAAAATGGGTCATGCCGAACTGGCGCGCCAACGCCTCGCGCTTGGGATTGATGTCCACGCCCACGATCATGTTGGCGCCGGCCATCCGCGCGCCTTGAATCACATTCAGCCCGATGCCGCCCAGACCGAACACCACCACATTGGCGCCCGGCTCGACCTTGGCGGTGTTGATTACCGCGCCGATGCCGGTGGTGACGCCGCAACCGATATAGCAGACCTTGTCGAAGGGCGCGTCCGCGCGGATTTTCGCCAGCGCGATTTCGGGCAGCACGGTGTGGTTCGAGAATGTCGAACAGCCCATATAGTGGTGGATCTTTTTCCCACCGATGGAAAAGCGCGACGTGCCGTCGGGCATCACCCCTTGTCCCTGGGTGGAACGGATGGCGGTGCACAGATTGGTCTTGTGCGAGGTGCAGCTTTTGCATTGGCGGCATTCCGGCGTGTAGAGCGGAATGACATGGTCGCCTTTCTTGAGCGAGGTGACACCCGCCCCCACTTCCATCACCACGCCCGCGCCTTCATGGCCGAAAATCACCGGGAACAACCCTTCCGGATCGGCGCCCGAGCGGGTGAACTCGTCGGTGTGGCAGACGCCGGTGGCCTTGATCTCGACCAGCACCTCGCCAGTCTTTGGGCCTTCCAGCTCGACCTCTTCAATCACCAGGGGTTGGCCTGCGGCATAGGCCACAGCGGCTTTGGTTTTCATTGCTATTTCACCCCTCTCAGGCTTTCTTCCCCCACGAGCGTAGCGACCGTGGGGGAAGATGTCCGCCTGCGGGCTTGCCCGCGTGGCGGACAGATGGGGGACAACATAAACTTCCGCTATTTGCGTAATGGTTGCAAAGCTTTAGATTACCGCTAGGTTGGGGGAGGGGCCTTTTTGAGCTGTCGGAATTCCATGCGATTGACGTCGACCCTGGCTGCTGCGGCCATATTTGGATTTGGAGGACTTGGATTTCTTGGCATTGCCCGGGCCCAGCCCGTGGCAACCTGGGAGGACGTCCAGGTCAATCCTGTGCGCCCCGGCGGCGGCGTGCTGCTCTATCCGGGCGGCGAATATTCCAGGTCTGTGGCGCCCCTGCTCTATCGCGGAGAATCCTCCGGCCAAATCCATCTGCATATGCCGGTGCCCCATCGCCGCATGGTCGCCAGCGCTGAACCTCGGCCCATCGCACCCAAAGCGCCGAAACCGGCGCCCGCGCCCAAAGTCGCCCCAAGGGTTGCAAAAGCCGAAGCGCCGCCGCCCAGCGCGCCAGCCGCCAATCTCAATCCCTTCGGCGGCGCCACCGATCTCAGCAATGTCTTTGGCAATGGGCCCAAAG
>DATHLY010000344.1:0-2864 GCA_035487655.1 Rhizomicrobium sp.
TGGCGGCAATCAGGGTCTTGGTGCGGCGGGACATTTTGCTGTTTTGACGGTTGCGAGGCGGAAGGCTATCAGAGGCCCCCAATGAACGTCCATTTCTGGAAAAACCGTCGCGCCGTGGGCCTTTGGCTCTTGGCTGTGGCGCTGGTGATTTTGGCCATGATCACCATCGGCGGGCTGACGCGGCTGACCGGCTCGGGCCTGTCCATCACCGAATGGCAGCCGATCATGGGCGCGATTCCACCGTTGAACCAGCGGGAATGGGCCGAGGCATTCGCCAAATACCAGCGCATTCCGCAATACATGCTGGAAAACCGCGGCATGAACCTGGAAGAATTCAAGGCGATCTTCTGGTGGGAATGGATACATCGCTTTCTGGGCCGGCTGCTGGGCGTGGTGTTCTTTGTGCCGTTTGTGTGGTTCGCCGCGACCGGCGCGATCAAGCGCAGCGAATGGCCGCGCTTATTGGTGCTGTTTCTGTTGGGCGGCCTGCAGGGCTTCATCGGCTGGTGGATGGTGACGTCAGGGCTGGAGACACGTGTCTCAGTCAGCCAGTACCGGCTTGCCATCCATCTGGGCGCGGCGTTGCTGCTGTTGGTGGCGATCTTGTGGATCGCGCTGGAGTATCTGCGCGGCGGCAAGAGCACCGGCCTGTCCAAGCGCGCCACCGGTTTTGCCGTGCTTGTCTATTGTCAGATGCTGCTGGGGGCCTTGGTGGCGGGGCTGCATGCCGGGCTGATCTACAACACCTGGCCGGACATGAACGGGCGCGTCCTTCCGGAAGACCCGTTTCATCTTTCGCCGTTATGGAAGAATTTTTTCGAGAATGAAGGCTTGGCCAGTTCGACCACCGCATCGGGGCTTATATCGTTGCGGGTTTTGCCGCCTGGATCTTTGTCCAGGGCATCAAGCTGAGCGGATACGCGAAGACCAGCGCGAAGGCGGTGGCGATCGTCACCGTGTTCCAAATCTTCCTGGGCATTACCACGCTGCTGCTGATGGCGCCGGAATGGCTGGCCGCCGCACACCAGGTCACCGCGGCGCTGCTGCTTTGCGCGGCGGTGTGGCATGCGTATGAGGTGAGAGTTTATCCGCAAACATTAGGTGTCATTCCCGGCGAGCCGCGCGACCGCGCGCGGTGAGGGAAGGGAACCCAGGTGGAATGATTGAGCTTGGTCCATCCACCTGGGTCCCCTTCCCCTCGCGCCGCAGCGCGGCGCTCGGCCGGGGATGACAGTGGGGGATCACCCCATCGCCTGTTCCAAATCCGCGATAATATCTGCCGTATCCTCAATCCCGATCGACAGCCGCACCACGTCCGGACCCGCGCCGGCCTTGATGCGATCCTCGTCTGACAGCTGGCGATGTGTGGTGGAAGCCGGGTGGATGATCAGGCTGCGGGTGTCTCCGATATTCGCCAGGTGCGAGAACAGCTTCACGCCATTGACCAGCTTGACGCCCGCCTCATAGCCGCCTTTCAGGCCGAAGGTGAACACACTGCCTGCGCCCTTGGGGCAATATTTCTTATGCAGGGCGTAAGAATCATTGTCTTCCAGACCTGCATAGTTCACCCAGCCGATCTTGGGATTGGCCTTGAGCCATTTCGCCACCACCAGCGCATTGTCGCAATGCTTCTGCATGCGCAAGGGCAGGGTCTCGATTCCGGTCTGCACCAGGAAGGCATTCATCGGCGACAGCGCCGGCCCCAAGTCGCGCAGCCCCAGCACCCGGCAGGCGATGGCATAGGCCATGTCGCCGAAAGTCTCCCACAGTTTCATGCCGTGATAGGACGGGCAGGGTTCCGACAGGGACGGAAACTTGCCGCTGCCCCAATCGAACTTGCCGCTGTCCACGATCACCCCGCACATGGAGTTGCCATGACCCCCCAGGAATTTTGTGGCGGAATGGATCACGATGTCGGCGCCCCATTCGATGGGCCGAATCAGATAGGGCGAAGCCAGGGTGTTGTCGACGATCAGCGGCACGCCCGCATCATGGGCGACCTTGGCCACTTTCTCGATGTCGGTGATGATGCCGCCCGGATTGGCGATGCTTTCGATGAAGATCGCCCTGGTGCGCGCATCCGGCTTGAAGCTGTCGGGCTTGGTCGCGTCGGCCCATTTCACATGCCAGTCGAACTTGGCGAAGCCCTGGCTGAACTGGTTGACCGAGCCGCCATAGAGCTGGCGCGCCGCCACGATATTGTCGCCCGGTCCCATCAAAGTATGAAGCGCCAACAACTGCGCCGCATGGCCGGAACTGCAGGACAGGGCGGCGCGGCCGTTTTCCAGCGCCGCCACCCGCTCCTCCAGCACCGCATTGGTGGGGTTCATGATACGGGAATAGATGTTGCCGAAGACCTGGAGATTGAACAGCGCCGCGGCATGGTCGGCATCCTCGAACACAAAGGCGGTCGTCTGGTAGATCGGGGTGGCGCGGGCGCCGGTTGCGGGATCGGGCTGGGCGCCGGCATGAACGGCCAGAGTGTTGAAGCCATAATCGGCCATGTTTGTCTCCTCGTCGCAGTTTGGTCGGCAGGCTTATGAACAAATCCGGGGACCGCAGGAATGGCCGGCCATCCGGATCACTTGACTGAAAATCCGCCAGACTTATTCCATCCTTTAGGCGAGATGCTCCAGCTTGAGGTCGGTTTCGATACGACGCACCCAGGCGCGCACCTTGGGATAGCTGCCGAGGTCGATACCGGCCTGATGGGCAAAGCGTGTATAGGCCACCAGCGCGATATCGGCCAGTGACAGTTTTTCGCCCACAAAATAGGCGCGGTCCTTGAGATGGTCATTCATCAAAGTGAGGACACGGGCGCATTTGCCGGGCAGGGCAGGATCGATCTCGCTGTCGGATTTCTT
>DATHLY010000345.1:0-4326 GCA_035487655.1 Rhizomicrobium sp.
CGGATTCGAACGGCGCGGCTTGGTCACAACCCGGCGCGGACAGCTCACGGTGATCAATCGTCACGGCATTGAACAGATCGCCGGCAGCTTCTACGGCACGCCGGAAGCCGAACTTCGCCGTCTACTCACTGACAAATAGGACTCGCCTTCCGACATTAGCGCATGGTTTGTTCGCGCCATGCTGCCTGCGAAATTTCAGGAATGGTTCGCTGCCCGCGGCTGGCGGCCGCGCGCGCATCAGCTGGCGCTGCTCGACCATGCGCAAAGAGGCGAAAGCGTGCTGCTGGTGGCGCCCACCGGCGGCGGCAAAACCCTGGCAGGCTTTCTGCCCAGCCTGATCGAGCTGGAAGAGTTTGGCAGATCGGCCGATGCCCGGCCCGGGCCCAAGAAAGTACGCAGATCCGGCCTGCACACGCTTTATGTTTCGCCGCTCAAGGCGCTGGCGGTCGATGTGGCGCGCAACCTCAATATGCCGGTCCAGGAAATGCAACTTCCCGTGACGGTGGAAACCCGCACTGGCGATACCTCTGCCGCGCGCCGGCAACGCCAGCGCCACACCCCGCCCGACATTCTGCTCACCACACCGGAGCAGTTGAGCCTGTTGCTGGCCCATCCGCGCGCGTCCAAAATGTTCGAGAATCTGCGTACCGTGGTGCTGGACGAGCTCCACGCCTTGTACAATTCCAAGCGCGGGGATCTTCTGGCGCTGGGCTTGGCGCGACTGAACAGCCTCGCGCCGCAGCACCGCCGGGTCGGGCTGTCCGCCACGGTCAAAGACCCTGTGCCCTTGCAGCGATTCCTGATGCCGCAAGAGAAGGCGGAAGTTCTTTCCAAACTCGTCCTGGCCAAGGGCGGCGCCAAGCCGCAGATCGAGATCAGCGCCTCCGATTCCTATGTGCCTTGGGCGGGGCATCTGGCGCGTCATGCCATGACCGATGTGATGGCGGCGATCCACGCCGCCAAGACGGCGCTGGTTTTTGTCAACACCCGCAGCCAGGCCGAACGCACCTTTCAGGAATTGTGGGCAATCAACGACGACAATCTTCCCATCGCCCTTCATCACGGCTCCTTGGCGCTGGAGCAGCGGCGCAAGGTGGAGGCGGCGATGGCCAAGGGCAACCTCCGAGCCGTGGTTTGCACTTCCACCCTCGATCTGGGCATCGACTGGGGCGCAGTGGACAAGGTGATCTGCATCGGCGCGCCCAAGGGGGCCGCCAGGCTGGTGCAGCGCATCGGCCGCGCCAATCACCGGCTGGATGAGCCCAGCGCGGCCTTGCTGGTGCCCGCCAATCGCTTCGAAGTCCTGGAATGTACTGCAGCCCGCGATGCGGTATTGGCAGGCGAGCTGGATGGCGAGCGTCTCAAGGTGGGCGCATTGGACGTGTTGGCCCAACATGTGCTGGGAATGGCATGCGCTTCCCCCTTTTTGCCGGATAGCTTGTTGGAAGAAGTGCGCAAGGCCGCGCCCTATGCGCATCTGACGCGCAAGGATTTTGACGCCGTGGTGGATTTCATCGCCACTGGCGGTTATGCGCTGCGCTCCTATGACCGCTATGCGCGGCTGCGTCCGACCGGGGATGGCCGGATGCGTCTAGCCCACCCAAGATTGGCACAGGAGTATCGCTTGAATGCGGGCGTGATTGTCGAAGACCCGATGGTGGAAATAAGGCTGCAAGCCAAGGGAAAGCCGGCAGGCGCCGGCGGGCGCAAGCTGGGCGAGCTGGAGGAATATTTCGTCGAACAGCTATCGGCTGGCGATACTTTCGTCTTTGCCGGCGAGGTGCTTCGCTTCGAGGGCCTGCGGGAGACTGGTGCCTATGTCACCCGCACGCGCGATCCCGAGGCGCATATTCCCAGCTACAATGGCGGCAAGTTTCCGCTTTCCACCTTTCTGGCTCAGCGCGTGCGCGAAATGGTGTCCTCGCCGGAGAGCTGGCGCAAGCTTCCGGAGCCGGTGCAGGAATGGCTGAAAATTCAGGAATGGCGCAGCGTGATTCCCACGCCCGGCCAGCTTCTGGTGGAAACTTTTCCGCGCGGCAGCCGTCACTATCTGGTCTGTTATCCCTTTGAGGGCCGGCTGGCCCATCAAACCTTGGGCATGCTGTTGACCCGCCGGCTGGAGCGCGGGCGCTTTCATCCATTGGGTTTTGTCGCCAACGAATATGCTCTGGCCGTATGGGCGGCCAAGGATATGGGCACGGCCGATATGCAGGCCCTGTTCGACCAGGACATGCTGGGCGACGACCTCGACAGCTGGCTGGCGGAATCCAATCTCTACAAGCGCACCTTCCGCAATTGCGCCATCATTGCCGGGTTGATCCAGCGCCGTTTCCCCGGCAAAGAGAAAAGCGGCCGGCAGGTGACATTTTCCTCCGACCTTATCTATGACGTCTTGAGGGAACACGAGCCCGACCATGTCCTGTTGCGCGCCACCTACCAGGATGCAGGCACCGGGCTTTTGGACGTCGCCAGGTTGGGCGACATGTTGGCGCGGGTCGAAAAGCGGATCGTGACCCGCCGCCTCGACCGGGTTTCGCCGCTGGCGGTGCCGGCGCTGTTGGAAATATCGCGCGAAATGGTTGCGGGCGAAGTGGACGAGGCTATTCTGCTCGAGAATGAGGACGCACTGATACGGGATGCGATGCGTGTGGACTGAGCGGAGGGATCTTGAGATTGCCGTGAATGGCGAAAGCCTGTTGCTGGATGCGTCCGGCGCCGCCTTCGCCAAAGATCATGCCACCTTGATTTTCGCGGATTTGCATTTCGAGAAAGGCAGTTCCTATGCCCGGAGCCGCCAGTTCCTGCCGCCCTATGATACCGCCAGCTCCTTGCTGCGGATGATGCAGGCCATCGCCCGCCACAATCCCGCACGGGTCATCGCCCTGGGCGATTCGTTTCACGATTCGGGCGCGGCGGACCGTCTGGCTGTTGCGCAGCGCGACCAGCTCCGTGCCCTGAGCCGGGCGGTCCGATTCACCTGGATCACCGGCAATCATGATCCCCAGCCGCCTCTCTGGCTGGGGGGCGAGATGGCCGAGAGTTTGCGCCTGGGCGGACTGGTCTTGCGCCATGAGCCGCTTGCCGCGTTTGAACCAGGCGAGGTGGCGGGCCATCTGCATCCTTGCGCCAGCGTAGCGAAATGGGGGCGCAGCGTGCGGCGCCGCTGTTTCGTATCGGATGGGTTGAGGCTGGTCCTGCCATCCTTCGGCGCCTATACCGGCGGGCTGGATGTGGGCGATGTCGCGATCGCCTCGCTATTCGCAAGTTCCTTCCACGCCTATATGCTCGGCAACAGCCGGGTCTATGCCATTCCGCGCCATCTTGCAGTGTAAACAAGAGGCGCGAGAGATCCGCGCCGGCAGCTTTTACTCCGGCCGGCGGAACAGGACGGAGGATATCCAGCCCAACAGCATCGACATAAAAACGCAGGCAAGGCCATAGGTCAAAGGCGCATCATGCGCCATGTTGAACAGCCGCCGCTCCAGGCCGGTGGCGTCGACGAACAGCGGCGTGGATTGGGCGCTCACCACCTCGCCGTCGCGGAACAGGTAGACCTCGACATTATATTGGCCGCGCGTCACGCCCGCGGGTACCGGCACGCGGGTGCGAAACAAGGTCTCGCTGAGGAAGTCGATAGTGCCGGGGCTTTCCGCGTAGAGGCCGACGCGCCGGTGATAGCGGATAGCGGCCTGGCGGAAAGGCTCCGGATCGTGATGGCTGCCGATGGCCGAAGGCGTGAGAAATTGCAATCCGATGCCGTAGCGGGCCAATGCCTGCGGCGGCGCGATGCGCGAAATCGGCTCGGTGGACGCGAGATAATAATAGGCCGGCAAGCCTTCGAATCTCGCGGCGTCATTGTTAACCCACACGCCGGCAATTCGGTCGCGGCGGCGCACCGTCATGGGCTCATCGGGCCCGCGCACCACCACCACAATGTCGCGGCCCTGGATGTTCTGTGCCTGCTCGATGGCGCCGAACACCACAATGGCGGTCCCCGTATAGTTCGAGGTGATCTGGATGATGTCCTGACTGATGCCCGACACCAGGTCCTCGGCACGGGCCGGGACCGCAAGCAGCATCAATATGGCCAGTAGCGCCCGTTTCATGGCCTGCCCTCGGACAGGGAGTAGACATCGGCAGGCGTGGCGACAAGCTGCCAGAGCAGGCCCGCGCCCACCGCCAGCACCAGAAGCGCGAGCAGCAATCGCAGCTGCTCGCCGCGCAGCTTGGCCCCGGCCCGAACTCCGAGCTGCGCGCCCACCACGCCGCCCGAAACCAGAAGCAGCGCCAGCACAATGTCCACCGCAAAATTGCTGGTCGCTTGAA
>DATHLY010000346.1:0-4636 GCA_035487655.1 Rhizomicrobium sp.
TGGTTGTCGAGGGCGAAGGAACGCCAGACCGCGTTGAGCGCCGCCTTGGACGAGCGATAGACATAGAGCCCGCCATCGTCATTGGCGCCGATCGAGCCGAGGCGGCTGGAGATGGCGATCGCCTTGCGCTCGTGGCTGCGCTCGACATGCTTCTGGAAGGCGCCGGCGAGGGCGAGCGGCGCCATGACGTTGATGCGGAAGACCTCGGCCCATGCCGCCTCGTCGATCGCATCCGGGCTCATGCCGCGCGGTCCGACGATGCCGGCATTGGCGATCAGCACGTCGATGCGGCCCCATTTGTCCATGGTCTGCTTGACCAGATGGGCGACGCCGGCATCGTCGCTCACGGAGGCGCCATTCGCCATGGCCTCGCCGCCGGCGGCCGTGATCTCGGCCACGACTTTTTCCGCCGCCGCGGAATTGCCGCCGCTGCCGTCCAGCGATCCGCCAAGATCGTTGATCACCACCTTGGCGCCCAGCTTGGCCAGATGCAGGGCATGTGCCCGTCCCAACCCGCCGCCGGCTCCCGTGACAATCGCGACTTTATCTTTGAAGGAGATGGCCATGGGCTTCCTCTTTTCTGGTCGCTCGCCGGTACGCGTTCTTCGCTGCTGCTCAGAACCTACCGGCTCACCGACGCTCCTGCTGCTGGTTTGGGACCTTAAGATGGTGTGGGGATGCTTTGCGGGTCAAGGCGGCGGCCGAACTGCTGTCTGAGCTTGGCGGCAGCGGGCAGTTCGACATATTCCGCCAAAAACCCGCCCCAAAGCACGCACGCGATGACCAGCAACACCGGCTCCAGCCACCAGATCAGGCTGGAAAACCGCGTGCCCAGGACAAGAGTATCGGCAGGCGGATAAAGCCTTTGCTCGAAGAAGCGGATGGCCAACAGCCACGCCGTCTGCCCCAGATAGACGGCATAGGACCATTCGCCCATGAGCTGTGGCAGCCGCGTTTGCAGGAGCCGGGCCACCAACCCCCGATCAAAAGCCAGAGCGAAGACCAGCGCCATCAATGGCAGCACGGTAAAGATGTCCATTCGCGTGTGCGACCAGCCGGTGTTCATCACCACATAGGCCAAAAGCGACAACAAGAGGAGCTGCAACAGCGAATGCACCCATTCCGGCATCCGGTCGCGCGCCTTGACTTGGCGGAACAGGACCGCAAGCCCGACCCCAATGGAAAAATCCGACAGACCTCTCAGCACACCATTGTGGAAGGTGATGTCCAGCCCATGTTTTGAGGTGAACAGCAGCGCCAGCAAGCCGGCGAGCCCCGCCGCGATCAGAGCGATGCCCCGCCACAACCCGCCTTCCGCCAGCCACAGCAGCGCCGGAAACAACAGGCACAAGGCAAATTCCACGCTGACGAACCAGGACACCCCATTCCAAGTCAGCGTGCCCATGCTGTTCCAGGCATGAACCAAGAACAGGCTGAGCCAGAATCCCTTGATGCTCACATCCTGGTGGTATTTGGCGTCGAAGATCGACAGATAGCCGCCCTGCGCCGCCAGCGCCCGCAAACCGATCACCAGTGCCAGGATCAGCAGCAGCATAAACACATGCAGAGGGTAAAGCCGGATCAGACGGGCCCGCAGAAAGGCCAGATAACCCGTTCGGGTGAACAACTCTTTCACCCTCGGCCAATAGGCATAGGCGAGGATGAAGCCGGACAGGACGAAAAAGAACTCCACCCACAGATAGCCGCGGGTGGCAAGGAAATCCAAAGGCCGCCAGCCGCTATAATGATGTCCCTCGCTGAAATGGAACATCACCACCATCAGCGGTGGAAAGGCCCGTGCACCGGCCAGTGCAGCAATCTTTCCCGAGCTTGCCGGTTTTGCGCTCACGCCATCAACTCTGGCTTGCCCCCGGGCAGACTCTAACGCCGCCGCGTCCTTCTGTCATGCCAAGGTCCGCCTTTTGCGGGCAAGGAAATCGTGTAGCGTAAGCCAAAATCTTTCGCGGGGGTGCGGGTGCAATTGGTCCAACTGCAATCCTTGCTGGGGATCGGCGTTCTGATCGCCGCCGCCTGGGCGGTGTCGGAAGACCGCAAGGCTTTCAACTGGCGCTTTGTGGCCGGCACCCTGCTGCTGCAGGCGGCGTTGGCGCTGCTTCTGTTGAAGGTGCCGTTGGTCCGGGATCTTTTGTTCCGGCTCAACGGGCTGGTGGGCGTGCTTTCAAGCGCAACCGGTGCCGGCACCAGTTTCATTTTCGGGTATATCGGCGGTGGGCCGGCGCCCTTCACCGTCACCCATCCCGCAAACATGATCAACCTGGCCTTTTCCATCCTGCCTTTGATCATGGTGATCAGCGCGCTGTCCGCGATCTTGTGGTACTGGCGCATCTTGCCGGCCATCGTGCATGGATTGGCTGTGGTGTTGAAGCGCAGCCTGGGACTGGGCGGCGCGGTCGGCCTCAGTGCCGCGGCCACGGTATTCCTGGGCAATATCGAAGGCCAGCTGGTGATTCGTCCCTATCTCGCGCGGCTGACCCGCACGGAAATGTTCATCCTGATGACGGTTGGGCTGTCGGTGATCGCGGGCACCGTCTTTGTGCTCTACGCCACCATCCTCAAAGACGTGTTGCCCGGCGCGTTGGGCCATCTCCTGGTGGCGTCGCTGATGTCCTTGCCGGCGGGCGTGATGATGGCGCGGATCATGGTGCCCGGACCTGCCGAAACCGACCTCTTCGAACGGCAGGAAAGCGTCCATTACCGCTCCACCATGGATGCGATGGCGCAAGGGACCGAGGATGGGTTGAAGATCTATCTGCAGATACTGGCGATGCTGATCGTCACCACCTCGCTGATGGCGCTGGCCAATGCCATTCTGCTCCATCTGCCGACCGTAGCGGGCGCGCCGCTGACTCTGGAGAGGATACTGGGCTGGCTGTTTGCACCCATTGCCTGGCTGTTGGGCATACCCTGGCGGGAAGCCGGCGCGGCGGGTGGGTTGATGGGAATCAAGGTCATTCTCACCGAACTGGTGGCCTATTTGAGACTCGCGGCCTTGCCGGCAGGAACGCTGGATGCGCGCAGCACTCAGATCCTGGTCTACGCCCTATGCGGCTTCGCCAATTTCGCCAGCGTGGGCATCCTGATCGCGGGCATGAGCGCGCTGGTTCCGGAGCGCCGCGACGAGGTCGTATCATTGGCGTTGAAAGCCTTGCTGGCGGGCACCATGGCGAGCGCCCTGTCGGGAGCGATGATCGGGTTGCTGCCATTCTAAGCGCCTTTTAAGGTCTGGGCATGGATTTCTGGGTTCCCGACGCATCTTCTGGAGAGATTGTCAGTTCTTCCGAGCTGGTGGCCGAAGCCCCGCTGGGCGCGATGGCGCGCTGGCAACGCTTGCGGAATGGGGCTCGCTTCCCTGGCCGGGCGGACGAGGTGATGGCCCTGGTCGGCGACAACACGCTTTTGGTGCGCGTGATCGGCGATGGACAAGACTATGAATATCGCCGGGTCGGCCAGGCGCTGGTCGCGGGCTTCGGCATGGATTTCTCGGGCCAGCGCCTCAGCGAGATCGAGGCCAACACGCCGCGTTTCGGCATCGGTCTGCGGATGCTTTACGAGATGGTGCGCTCCAGTGCCGAGCCGCTCTGCTATCGCGGCTGGGCGGGCTTGGATATGCCGGGGGCGCAATTCCTTTACTATGAAAGCGCCATTCTGCCGTTCGGCGTGGATCAAGACAGGGTCGATCACATCCTGGTGGTCAGCGTATTGGTGTTGCGTGATAAAGACTCCCTGCCGCAACGTCTCAAGGTGTGATGTGCGCTTTGGCCTGGCCTGCCTGTTCCTGTTTCTCTGCGCTTGCGCTCCCACTTTCGCGCCGCCGCTGGAGGGAGGGATGACGCCGCAAGTGATTAATGAGGTCCTTGTTGCGCGTGACGGCACAAAGCTGCCGCTGCGCCACTGGGACGCGGAAGGCGGCGCTCCCCGCGCCGTTATCGTGGCATTGCATGGCATGAGCGACTACTCCAACGCCTTCGAAATGCCGGGCAAAGTGTGGGCCAAGCTGGGCATCACCACATTGGCCTATGACCAGCGCGGCTTTGGGACAAGCGACAATCCCGGCATTTGGGCCGGCGGCGATGTCATGCGCACCGATCTCAATGATGCGATCGCCGCCGTCCGGGCGCGCTATCCGGGCGTGCCGGTCTTTGCCTTGGGCGAAAGCATGGGCGGCGCCGTGGTGTTGACGGCGCTCTCGTCGGACAAGCCGCCCGCCGCCGATGGCATCATCCTGGTGGCGCCGGCAGTTTGGTCACGTGAAGACATGCCGCTGACCTACCGGGCGGCGCTGTTCCTGGCGGCGCATCTGTTGCCCGGCTTGATCCTGTCCAACAGCGCCGCCAGCCATGTGGTGACCATCATACCATCCGACAATTTGGAATTGCTGAGGGCTCTGGCGCGCGATCCGCTGTTCCAGAAAAAGACCCGCACCGACACGCTGTTCGGGCTGGTCAATCTGATGGACGAAGCCCGCACCGCACCGGAGCATGTCAAAACCGCGCCACCGATTCTTTTTCTCTATGGCGCCCGCGATCAGATCATCCCCGCCAAGCCCACCCAGGCGGTGATCGCGGCACTGGGCGACAAGGCAACGGTGAAACGCTACGAGCATGGCTATCACATG
>DATHLY010000347.1:0-2109 GCA_035487655.1 Rhizomicrobium sp.
CCGCCTCGCGGTCAAAGCCTTTGGTTTGGACTTCCCCAATCCGATCGGTTTGGCGGCAGGCTTCGACAAGAACGCGCAAGTGCCCGACGCCATGGCCAAATTCGGCTTCGGCTTTGTGGAGTGCGGGACCGTCACGCCCAAACCCCAAACAGGCAATACGCGCCCGCGTCTGTTCCGCCTTGGCAAGGACGATGCCGTGATCAACCGGATGGGCTTCAACAATGATGGCAGCACGTCTGTGGCACAGAATCTGCGCGCCCGGCGCGGCAAAGGCATTGTCGGCATCAATATCGGCGCCAACAAGGACTCAAGCGACCGCGTCGGCGATTATGCCTGGTGTTTTTCCGAGCTCGCGCCCCTGGCGGATTATGTCACGGTCAATGTCTCCTCGCCCAACACGCCGGGACTCAGGGGTCTGCAGAACAAGGACGAACTGACCAAGTTGCTGGGCATCGTGACCAATGCGCGCGCCCAACTGTTCGATGCCACGCCCCAGACGCACGGCATGCGCAAACCCATCCTGCTCAAGATCGCGCCCGATCTCGACCTGCAGGCCTTGGATGAAATCGCCGACGTGGTGCGCTCGAGCGGTATCGAAGGATTGATCGTGTCCAACACCACCATCGCGAGGCCGCCGTTGAAATCGCGCCATGCCGAGGAGGCAGGCGGCCTCTCCGGCAAGCCGCTATTGGAACCCTCCACCCGCGTGCTGGCCGAAATGCACCAGCGGCTAAGGGGTGCCGTCACGCTGGTCGGAGTTGGGGGGATTTCCAGTGGCGCGGACGCCTATGCCAAGATCCGGGCCGGCGCCAGCTTGGTCCAGCTTTACACAGCGCTTGCCTTTCATGGGCCCGGCCTGGTGGGACGCATCAAACGCGAACTCCTGGCCTGCCTGAAGCGCGATGGTTTCGCCAGTTTGGCTGATGCGGTGGGGGCTCCCCAAATTTAAATTGCGCTGAAAAAGCAGGAGAAAAGCTTAAATTGACGCAGCGTCATGGGCCGCTAAGGTTCCCCTCATGGACGCCAAGCCATCCGCAAGCAGCCGACGCGAGCTGACCAAGTCCCAGAACCGCGAGATCATTCTGGAGGCGGCGCGCCTGGTCTTTGCCCAGCTGGGGTTTGCCACGGCCACGGTGCGCGACATCATCCGCGCCACGCCTTTGGCTTCGGGCACCTTCTACAACTACTTTAAATCGAAAGAGCAGGTCTATCAGGCGCTGCGCGATGAAGAAGCCCTGGCGGTGCGGCCTCGACTGCGTCAAGCCCGCGCCACCGCCACGACGGCGCAGGAATTTGTCGCGGCGAATTTCCGAGCCTTTTTTTGGTTCGTGGCGGAGAAGGGCGGAACCGGAGGCGATCGGTTCCGGCTGGATTCGCCGGAAGTTCTGGCCGGCTTTGCCGAATTGCGGGAAGACATCGAAAGGGCGATGGCGCGGGGCTTGCTGCCGCCCAACGATGCAGGCCTGCTTACCGCGGCGCTGACAGGAGTGGCCTTTGAGTTGGCGGAAGAGGTGAAGCGGGGGGCTGAGGTGGAGAAGGTGACTCAATTCGCCACCGACCTGTTGTTGGGCGGAATTGGCGTCCCGCCCAAGACCTAAATTTCACACGTGTCGTGAAATCGCGTCAGATCCACCAGCCGGTTGCCGGCCGGTGTCAGCGAGATCACATCCACAAAGCGGCGGTTCCAGACGATCTCGTCCGCCCAATAGGCATGGCGGGCATAGATACGGTCGGCCAGGATTTCATCCAGCCCGTTCAGCATCACCACGATTTCCATGTCCTGGGCTTCCATGTCCTCCTGCGTCAGGCCGTAGAGCGGACTGTCTTGATCGATGGCATGCATCACCGTCCAGGACAGAGCGAACAGCGAATTGCTGGAGCGCATTAGCTTGAGTTCCTGGAAGCGGCGCATGGTGATGCCTTCCAAAGTGGTATGCTGCCGCGCCAGGGTCACCGTCACGCTGGCGTCCATGATCGCCTCGCCGCGCTGGTTGGCGGCGCGGAACATCAAGGTCGGCACGCCATCAAAAGGCGCGACCACGGCCACGTTGGAGAACAGCACCCGCGCAAGGGGGCGCGAGAAGCGCGCGAAGATCACCCCGGTGAACA
>DATHLY010000348.1:0-5813 GCA_035487655.1 Rhizomicrobium sp.
GATCGGGGCCGCGTCCGACAAAGCGGTGATGGGCATGTCGGCCTCGACCTTGCCCTTATGCTTGACCACCAGCCGCTTGGTATCGGTGGTGATGCCGATGACGGCGAAGTCCAACTCCCATTTCTTGAAAATGGCTTCGGCCTGGCCCTCACGCCCGGGCTTGAGCACCGCCAGCATGCGCTCCTGGCTTTCCGACAGCATCATCTCATAGGCCGTCATATTGGCTTCGCGCTGGGGCACTTTGTCGAGGTCCAGTTCGATGCCGGAACCGCCCTTGTCGCCCATCTCGGCGGAGGAGGAGGTTAGCCCCGCCGCACCCATGTCCTGGATGGCGATGATGGCGTCGGTTGCCATCAGCTCCAGGCAGGCTTCCAGCAAAAGCTTTTCGGTGAAGGGATCGCCCACCTGCACGGTGGGGCGCCTTTCTTCACTGGCATCGTCGAATTCCGCCGATGCCATGGTGGCACCATGGATGCCGTCGCGCCCCGTCTTGGAGCCGATATAGACGACGGGGTTGCCCGCGCCCTTGGCCGCCGATTTGAAGATCTTGTCGGTCCGCGCCAGGCCCACGCACATGGCATTGACCAGGATATTGCCGTTGTAGCTTTTGTGAAAATTGACTTCCCCGCCCACAGTGGGCACGCCCATGCAATTGCCATAACCGCCGATGCCGCTGACCACGCCCGACACCAGATGCCGGGTCTTGGGATGGTCCACCTCACCAAAACGCAGCGCATTCATCATGGCGACGGGACGCGCGCCCATGGTGAAGACGTCGCGCATGATCCCGCCCACGCCCGTGGCCGCGCCCTGATAGGGCTCGATGAAACTGGGATGGTTGTGGGATTCCATCTTGAAGATGGCGGCGTCGCCGTCGCCGATATCGATGACGCCGGCATTCTCGCCCGGTCCCTGGATCACCCAGGGCGCGCTGGTGGGCAGCTTCTTCAAATGCACGCGCGTGGATTTGTAGGAGCAATGCTCGCTCCACATCACGCTGAAGATGCCAAGCTCCACCATGCTGGGCTCGCGGCCCATCAGTTCCAGAATGTGCGCATATTCGGATTCTGAAAGACCGTGATCCTTGATGGCTTGAGGAGTGATTGACATTACTTCCCCCTCCCCTTGCGGGAGGGGGCACGCGCAACGCGCGTGGGGGAGGGGGCGGTGCCGTCACCCCTCCCCCAAACGTTTCTCGCTGCGCTCGAACCGTTTGCCCCCTCCCGCAAGGGGAGGGGGGAAGAATGGAGCGCGGTTGTCACGACAATGTCTCGATCAGGCTGTGAAACAGCTTGCGGCCGTCGGTGCCGCCCAGCACGTCGTCCACCACCCGCTCGGGATGGGGCATCAGGCCCAGCACATTGCGCTTTTCGCTGAGGATGCCGGCAATGTTACGGGCCGAGCCGTTGGGATTTTCGCCCTCGGCATAGCGGAAGGCGACGCGGTTCTCACCTTCCAGCCGGTTGAGGGTTTCCTCATCGGCGAAATAACTGCCTTCGCCATGGGCCACCGGGAACGTCACCCGCTGGCCTTTCTCATAATGGCGGGTGAAGCCGGATTGGGTCTCTTCCACTTCCAGGCCCACGGGGCGGCAGACGAATTTCAGCGCCGCGTTGCGCATCAGGGCGCCCGGCAGCATATGGCTTTCTGTCAGCACCTGAAAGCCGTTGCAGATACCCAGCACCATGCCGCCCTTGTCGGCATGGGCCTTGACCGATTTCATCACCGCGGACTGGCTGGCCATGGCGCCGCAGCGCAGATAATCGCCGTAAGAGAAGCCGCCCGGCAGCACCACCAGGTCCACGTCGGGGAGCTCGCTGTCCTGATGCCACACCATGGCGGGCGCCTTGCCGGTCATCTGCGTGAGCGCGACCTTGGCGTCGCGGTCGCAGTTGGAAGCGGGAAAGACGATGACGGCGGACTTCATCCCTTCAACTCAATCTCGTATTTCTCGATCACCGTGTTGGCGAGCAGCTTTTCGCACATCGCCTTCAGTTCGGTTTTGGCTTTTTCGGCATCACTGCCGTTGAGCTCCAAGTCGATCACCTTGCCTTGGCGCACTTCGCCGACCGAGGCAAAGCCCAAGCCGTTCAAGGCATGGCCGATGGCCTTGCCTTGCGGGTCCAGAACGCCGTTTTTCAGGGTGATGAAGACGCGGGCTTTCAACGAACTGCTCATTGCCAGAACTATTGAACCAGGACGGGACCTTTGTTCTCGCCTTGCACCGATTCGGGCATGATTCCCAAGCGTCTTGCGACTTCGCTATAGGCTTCGACCACGCCGCCCAGATCGCGGCGAAAGCGATCCTTGTCCAGCTTCTCGTTGGTGGTGACGTCCCACAGCCGGCAATTGTCCGGGCTGATCTCATCCGCAAGCACGATGCGCATATAGTCGTTTTCCCACAGCCGGCCGAATTCCAGCTTGAAGTCCACCAGCTTGATGCCGGCGCCCAAGAACAGGCCGGAGAGGAAGTCATTGACCCGGATGGTCAGGTTGACGATGTCGTCCAGATCCTGGGGGCTTGCCCAGCCAAAGGCGGTGATATGCTCTTCGCTGACCCAGGGGTCCTGCAGGCCGTCATTCTTGTAATAATATTCGATGATGGAACGCGGCAGCGGCGTGCCTTCCTCGATCCCCAGCCGCTTGGACATGGATCCGGCGGCGACGTTGCGCACCACCACTTCCAGCGGAATGATCTCGACTTCCTTGATCAGCTGCTCGCGCATGTTGAGGCGGCGGACGAAATGGGTGGGCACCCCGATGCCCTGCAGCTGGGTCATCAGATATTCACTGATGCGGTTGTTGAGGACGCCTTTGCCCTCGATGGTATCCTTCTTGGCGCCATTGCCGGCGGTGGCGTCATCCTTGAAATACTGGATGACGGTGCCCGGCTCGGTGCCTTCGTAAAGGATTTTGGCCTTGCCTTCGTAGATGACGCGGCGGCGCTTCATGGGGGGATGTCCTATGGCCCCTAGGGGCGTTGAAACCGCAATTTAGGGACGCGGGGCTCCGGGGGCAATGATTCCCATAGCCCACATGGCCGCATGGCAGGTTCCCGTCCACAGAAATGTTCTGGTATTCAACAGCTTAGAGCGGATTCCCCGCGCGCAGCCGAGCCAGGGCCTCGGGAAAGCGCCGCGACAAAGGCGCCGTCAGGCTGCCCAGCGTCACGCCATAGTCGCCGGAGCCTTCCGGAGTCAGTCCCGTCACCGCTGTCTCATTAACCAACCAGGAGCGGTGCGTGCGCACAAAACCGCGCCCGGAAAGATCGTTTTCCACCGCCGAAAGCGGACTGCGCATCAATAGCTGGCGGCCATCCTTGAGCAGAAACTCGACATAGTTGCCCGCCGATGTGATGGCCAGAATGTCCGCGAGACGCACCCGCGTCAGCTTGGCGCCGTCGCGGATGTCGAAGGTCAGGCTCTGGCCCGGTGTCGCGATCCGTTGCTGTTGCCGCAGCAGGTGCTCGATCAAGGCGAACCCCGCCAGGAACATGACATAGCCGAAGGAATCCTTGCGCAACTCGTAGAAGAATTGCGGCCAGAAATGCCCGACATGATAATGCCCGCCCAGCGCCCAATAGGCGAAGATGCGCAAGGCGACAAAGCTACTGACATGGGCCAGTGCAAAAAGCAGCGCCGCCGGAATGTGGATCAAGAGCAGCCAGCGCGGCCTGACGTGCAAGGGCGCCAGCCGCCAGGCGACCCAGACCATCCAGAAGAATGCCACCAGCGACATCCAGCTCGAGCCCTCCCAGATCAGCGGCTCGAGGGGATTGAGATGCGGCATGTCGTGCAGGACGGTGATGACGTTGAGCGTGTTGATCACCGCCACGATCAGCGCCGCCGCCACATAGGCATAACGAAAGGTCTGCCTTGCGATGCCGCTGGCCCCGAAAAAGACGCCGCTCAGCCCAAGGCCTTGCCAGATATCACCAATCCGGCGCAGGCCATCCCCATGGTCTTTCGCCGGCGCGGCGGGAACGTCAGAGTGCGACATGGCGCGAGGATAGCGGATCGGGAGCAGAGGATGAAACGGGCTTTGCTGATGGGCTGGATGGCGTTGGCGGTGCCTGCCCCAATGCAATTATGGGCGGCAGACACTGGCTGGTCCCAATATGGCGGCGACCAAGGGGGGCAGCGTTATTCCGGCGCAACCCAGATCACGCCTACCAATGTGACGAAACTGCGTCAGGCCTGGAGCTATTCCACCGGCGCGATGACCCGGCATGCCCGCGCCATGAGCGAAGCCAGCTTCGAGGACACGCCGATCCTGGATGAAGGCAAGGTGTTCGTTTGCTCGCCCTTCTATGAGGCGATCGCTCTCGACCCCGGTACGGGAAAGGAACTATGGCGATTTGATCCCCGCATCAATGACGATCCCCATATTGGCTATCCGGAAGGGTTCAAATGCCGCGGCCTCGCCTATGGGAAGGATTTGACGGGCAGGGGCCGCATCTATCTCGCTACCGCCGACCGGCGGCTGATCGCGCTGGATGCGGCCAGCGGGCAGCCCGTCGAAAGTTTCGGCGTGCATGGCACAGTGACGGTGAACTCCGGCAAACTGGAGAGCCCGGGCCAGATGCAGTTCACCTCCATGCCGCTTGTGAGTCGCGGAGTGGTGATCATCGGCTCGACCTTTGGTGACAACCGGCGCGCTTTCGAGCTGCCCGGTACTGTACATGCGTTCGACGCCATGACTGGAGCGCCGCGCTGGAGTTTCGATCCCCTGGCGGAGGCGCACGAGAAATCCGGCGCCGCCAATGTTTGGGCGCCGATGTCGGTCGACGAGGAACGCGGGCTGGTATTTCTGCCCACCACAAGTCCCAGTCCGGATTTCTGGGGCGGCTATCGCACCGGCGACGAGAAATATGCCACTGCCGTGGTGGCGCTGCATGTCGAGACCGGCAACGTGGCATGGTCGTTCCAGACCGTGCATCACAATGTGTGGGATTACGACCTGCCGGCCCAGCCCACGCTGGCGACCGTGACCTATAAGGGCGTGACCGCACCTGCCGTCTTGCAGCCGACCAAGCAGGGACTGCTGTTCACCCTGGACCGCGAGACCGGCAAGCCGATAATTCCGGTGGTGGAGCGCAAAGTGCCGCAAGGCGGGGCTCCGGGCGAACATCTTTCCGCCACCCAACCTTTTCCGATGGCACCCGCGCCCCTGACGCCAAACCGCATCACGCCGGATGATGCCTGGGGCCTCACTTTCTGGGATCGTGGCAAATGTCGGGCCATGCTTGCTGCGGCCAGGAATGACGGCATGTTCACGCCGCCCAGCCTTGGCGGGACCATCATCTATCCCTCGAATGCCGGAGGCACCAATTGGGGCGGACTGGCATTCGATCCTGCGCATGACATCGCTTATGTCAACACCAACAACTTCATGCATTTGGTGACCCTGATCCCGGCGGCGGATTTGCAGGCAAGGCGGCGGGCCGATCCACATGCGGAATACGGGCGCAATGCCGGCGCGCCTTTCGCGGTGCGCCGCGTTGTGCCGCTTTCACCTTTCGGCATGCCGTGCAATCCACCGCCCTGGGGTAAGCTGCACGCCATCGACATGCATGACGGCAAAATCCTCTGGTCCGTGCCGTTGGGCACCACCGAAGATCTGGCGCCGTTCAGCCAATATGTGTTGGGCACCGTCGGTGCGCCGAATCTGGGCGGTCCTGTCGCGACGGCAGGCGGTCTGGTGTTCATCGCCGCGGCGATGGACGACTATCTGCGCGCGTTCGATGCAACAACCGGCAGGGAATTGTGGAAGGGCCGCCTGCCTGCCGGTGGCCAGGCGACGCCCATGACCTA
>DATHLY010000349.1:0-5910 GCA_035487655.1 Rhizomicrobium sp.
GGTTGCAAAATGCGGTGATCAGCTGGGCGTGGGACACATACACATGGTGGCGGTTGATCGTCTGCCTATGCATCGGGCTTGTCGTCAGCCTTGATGACAAGCGCAAAATTGCCCGCTGAGGTCATCACTGCTTCGAAGCGGCCAGGTGCGAAGATGACCGCCAAGAAGTTACGAATGTCCGCTTTGGGTCAAAAGCGGACATTGTAGACGCGCGCGGCAATCGAGTCAGATTGCAGATGCCAGCGTCAGCTATTCTCCGTGGGAGGGACATGCGCCCCAAAACGGGCTAACTTGAACTCATGCGAGTCAAGTCATCCAAGCAAACGCAGCCACCATCGTCGCCCCTGAACGGCAGGGTCGGCACAGGGCGCACGCTTCCTGCCGAGTTCGTCGCCCACCAGTTCAAGAAGGGTCAATCGGGCAATCCGAACGGTAACAAGGGATCGACCTATGGCGAGGTCGTGCAGATCGCCCGGCAATTCAGCGAGAAGGCTGTGCGTCGCCTGATCGAATTGGTCGACAGTGATGACGAGCGGGTCGCGTTCATGGCGTCCCAGGCGCTGCTCGACCGCGCTTATGGCAAGCCGAGGGAGACCCCGCAGTTGCTCCCTGCCGCGGACCCAGCGGCTGCAGAACGTCAGTCCAGGGCCCGTGCGTTGATGATCCGCCTATTGGACGAGCAGGCGGCCCAAATGCACTTGGAACATCAAAAGGGCTGAGATTTCGCTTGCTATGGGCTTGCTAGGGCCCAAAACGCGATTGCCGAATTTCTGCTGAGTATTTGAAAAACTTGGAGCGGGCGAGGCGATCCCAACGCCCGACCCTGACCTTGGCCTGTTAAATTCGCTTTCTAACAATCGAAATAACCTTCGCATCCACCGCGGGCGCATTGCAGAAGGTCGCCCAGGCACTCATCAGTTTATGCCGCTTCTCGAATAGATCACCGCGTCGGTAAGCGGCTTCAACCTTGTTGCTAACAACATGCGCAAGCGCCATCTCGGAAAGCTCACTGGAGAAGTTTGTACTCTCGGCTGCCCAATCTCGGAACGTCGAGCGAAATCCGTGTGCCGTCAGATCATTCCGGCCCATACGGCGTAACAGCATCAGAAATGCCATGTTGGAGAGCGGCTTGCCTCGCTTAAGGCCGGCAAAAACTGGTGCGGCGGACAGAACCTCGCCGTCCGTGGCCTCCCTCATTTCGGCAACTATTTGGAAGGCACGGGCGCTCAGTGGGACACGATGCTCCCGCTTTGCCTTCATGCGCGCGGCAGGAATGGTCCAGACTTTCATGTTCAGATCCATCTCGCCCCATGTCGCGCCGATTATCTCGCCAGTGCGAGCTGCCGTCAGGATCGCAAACTCAAGCGCCCGGGCGGCAGTGCCCTCTTGTTGCCGCAGCCCAGAAATGAACCCGCCGATTTCGGCGTAGGGCAATGCAGCATGATGTTCCACACTGCGGACTTTGGAGCGGGCCGGTAGCAGATTTTCAAGGTGACCACGCCAGCGGGCGGGATTTTCACCCTGGCGATAGCCGCGCGCCGTGGCCCAATCGAGAACGGCCTCGATTCGACCGCGTAGACGACTAGCCGTCTCTGACTTTTCCGCCCAGATCGGTTCGATCACCTTTGTCACCAACGCTGTGTCGATTGCCTGGACCGGCAGTGCCCCCATGACAGGTTCGGCGTAGGTGGCCAGCGTCGCCGCCCACTGCGCCGCGTGCTTCGGATTGTGCCAAGCCGCCTTGTGCGCGGCGATGTAGGACGCAGCACACTCCCTGAAAGTAATAGCCTTGGCGGCATCGAGCCGTGCTTGCTGTTTGGCTGCCTTGCGCGCCTCGATGGGGTCTACGCCTTCATGGCGAAGCCGCCTGGCGTCAAGCGCCTTGGCGCGGGCTTCCTGTAGCCCAAACAGTGATGCCGGCCCCAGGCCCATCCAACGCGGCTTGCCGGCCAGCATGAAGCGCAACACCCAGTTCTTGGTGCCTTCCTCAGTGACGCGCAGGTAAAGACCTCCACCGTCAGCATACATGCCGGGATTTTTTGTCTTATCGACCTTGAGCGCCGTTAGGCGGCCAACCTCGCGCGCCATGCTGCCTCTAACAGTCCGCAATCTCGTCCACAACAATATCACGAACTGCGACGAATGAAAGCGCCTTATGGCGACCAATGGAGAGCGGTTTAATGCCTATTTATTAGCCATAATATGGATTACAGCGAACGGTGGCGAAGGATGACGAATTGGATGGATGGCGGACAGGGTGGGATTCGAACCCACGGTACGCTTGCACGTACGCCGCATTTCGAGTGCGGTGCCTTCAACCACTCGACCACCTGTCCGCCGGCGGTGATAAGCGAGCCGCGCCTGGATGGCAAGGTTGTTTTCGACAAGGGTTTCCGGGGTTTATTCGGAGCCGGCCAGCCAGGCCAAACCGATCTCTCCTTGGAGACGGGGCGCCACAAGCCCGGCTGCGGCGCGCATCTGCGCCTCAAACCCATAGGGCGGGTTCACCACAACCAGTCCCGCGCGATTCAGCTTGCCTCCCGCGGCGGTCACCTTGGTTACCACGCCCATGGCCTTGGCGATGCCGCCGGCCAACACCTCGCCGACAAAGCCGTCAGCCTCGGCCTGCGACTTGATCGGATACCAGATCAGGGTAATGCCAGTGGCGAATTTTCCAGTGGCATCGCGCGCCGCCTGGGCGAGCGCGGAAAACTCATCCGGCGATTCGAACGGCGGGTCCATCAGAACCAGTCCGCGCCGGGACGGCGGCGGCAGCAATTTCATGGCGCGCGCATAACCATCCGCATTCTCGGCCGTGGCGTTGCGGAAAGGCGAAAGCACGTCTTTCAGGGCTGCAAATTCCTGCGGATGCTTCTCGATGGCCGTCAGCCGGTCCTGCGGGCGAAGCAATTTGGCTGCGATCATCGGCGAACCGGGATATCTATCGATGGTCGCTCCGGATTTCGCCGACGTTCCGCCGCCGCCGCTGCCCTCCTTGACCAGCGACAGGTAAGTGGAAAGCGCCTCGGGCATAGCGCCATCAATATCCAGCAACCGCGCAATACCAGCCTGGGCTTCGCCGGTCCGCAATGCCTGGTCGCCGGAAAGATCGTAGAGCCCGCGTCCGGCATGACTGTCGATCACCGAGAAGGCGGCATCCTTCTTCCTGAGATGCAGCAGGACCGCGACCAGCGCGACATGCTTCACCACATCGGCGAAATTGCCCGCGTGATAGCCATGACGGTAGTTCATCGATCTCCCCTACGTGCGGCGCAAGCCGCGCAAGTGTGGCGAAGGCCAAATCGGACCATTACCGTTGCTTCTGGTCTTCTTCATCCTCGTCGCGCTTCGGGCCTCTCTAGCGCGAAATCTGTTCGAGCGGCAGGTTCTTGGTTCTGGGGCCGAATATTCCGATTACCGCCGCCACCACAGCCATGCAGCCGGCGATAAAGACAAACACGCCGGGCGGACCAAAGCCTCTGAGGATGGCGGCGATAACAAAGGCGCTGAACATGGTGGAGAGGCGCGAGAAGGAATAGACGAAGCCAACAGCTTGTGCCCGCACGCGGGTGGGAAAGAGCTCCGGCTGATAGGCGTGATAGGCGAAGGACAGGATGTTGTTGGCGAGCGTCAGCGCCACGCCGCAAAAGATGACGGCCCACATGCCGTGCACCTGCGTGAAGACAAGACCCGAAGCCGCGATGACCAGCGCTGCGCCCGAAATCACCCATTTGCGCTCCACCCGGTCGGTGAACAACAGTCCTAGCGCGGGACCGATTGGGGCGGCGATAGCGATGATGAAGGTGTAGCCCAGGCTCCTGGTCACCTCGATGCCGCTTTCGATCAACAAGGTCGGCACCCAACTGGCGAAGCCGTAATAGCCCGCCGCTTGGAACAGGTTGAACGCGATCAGCATCACCGTGCGTCCCAGATAAGGCGATCTCCATATTTCAGCGAACGATCCCCTGCCCGGCACGGCGCCGTGCGGTTTCGGTTCAGGCAATTGCGCACCTTCTATGCGCGCTTCCACTTCCCATGCTTCGACAATGGCCTCAGCTTCCTGATTGCGGCCATGCTGTGCAAGCCAGCGCGGGCTTTCCGGCAGTCGCCCTCGCACATACCAGGCCAGCACCGCACCAACCGATCCCGCCATGACCACAAAGCGCCAACCCTCGATGCCCAGGACCATGCGCGGGACCAATAGCCAACCCAGGAATGCCACCACCGGGATGGCGGCGAACTGGATGATATTGGCATAGGCAAAGGCGCGGCCGCGGACCGCGGGCGGCGCCAGCTCCGCGATATAGGTGTCGATGGTCACCAGCTCCACTCCGATGCCGATGCCGCAGACGAAGCGCCACACATTCAGACTGAAAGCATCCTGCTGAAAGGCCATCACCAGCGAGGCAGCGGCATACCAAAGCAGCGAGAAAGTAAAGATGACGCGCCGGCCGAACCGGTCGGCAAAGAAGCCGAACAGGGCCGTTCCGACAAACAGGCCGAGAAAGAAAGCCGCGACAAACCCGGCCACGCCGCTTGTCCCGAACAGGCCCGGCGTGGTCGTGGTCAGGATGCCCGATTTCACCAGCCCCGGCGCGACATAGGCCGCCAGGAACAGGTCATAGAATTCGAAAAAGCCGCCCAGCGACAGAACCGTCACGCGCCGCCAGAAACCCCGCGTGGCGGGCAGCGCTTCCAGTCTTGCCGCGATTAAGGAGGCGCCCAGGTCTCAGCGGCCTTCATTTTCACGGTGAACGTCATGGGTGAGGACGCCGATATTCTTGGGCGGCATCTTCAGCCAGTCCTTGCGCTTCAGGGTGCTCAGCGTGTCCTCATGGCCGTTCTTCCAATGCTCATGCATGGATTCGGGACTGAACTCGTAATCGCGCGCATTCCCCTCATAGGATTTCTGTTGATAGATCAGCTGCAAAATGGTGGCCTGGGGAAGGCTGGAAAGCTTGTCGCGCATCGCCCGCTGCTCTTCGCTGAGCTGGCCTTCCGGCACCTTGATCAAGGCTTCATAGGCGCGGTGCTTCCAGCGCTGCAAGCGGGCGAAATTGTCGGTCACCCCGCGGGTGCGCGAGGAATACATGATGTCCTTGTGCCGGCCCAGCACGTCCGACATGGTGCGGGGCAATTCGCCCCGGGCGCTGAACAGGTCCACCTGGAACACCAGGCTGTTGACGTCGTCGTCCTGCGCCAAAAGATGCTGCAGCGGCGTGTTGGAAACGATGCCGCCGTCCCAGAAATAATCGGTGCCGATCTTCACCATAGGAAAGGCCGGCGGCAGTGCGCCGCTGGCCATCACATGCTCCAGCCGGATCTCCTCCCTACGGTTGTCGAAGAAAATGAAATTGCCGGTCATCACATTGACCGCGCCCACTGAGAAATGAATGTCGCCGTCGTTCAGCCGTTTGAAATCGACCAGCTCCTCCAGCGTCTGCCTCAGCGGACTGTTGTCGTAAAAGCTGGTGGCATCCTTGGCGCCCGGTGGCAGAAACCAGGGATTGACCTTATGGGGATTGAACAGGCCAGGCTGACCGAAGATGGCGGTGGTCAGCGCCGACACGGTGTTGCGCGTCTGGCGATAGACGTCGCCGTCGGGCGTGTAGGGCCAGATCGTACGGTTGGTAATGCGATCCCAGAATTCGCACAACGCCGCCAGCCGCCGGTCGGGCGCATTGCCCGCGATCAATGCCGCGTTGATCGCGCCGATGCTGACACCGGACACCCATTCCGGCTCCAGCCCCGCCTCATGTAGCGCCTGGTATACGCCGCCTTGATAGGCGCCCAGCGCACCGCCGCCCTGCAACACCAAGGCGATGCGGCCGCAATTTTCTGGCCGCTGCACTGGGGAGTAGCGATGCCCCGATGGATGGGGCGGATGTATCGGTTTTGCGTCCACGGCCG
>DATHLY010000350.1:0-3799 GCA_035487655.1 Rhizomicrobium sp.
AATGGGCGCCCACATGTCGCCGGTGTCGCCAAAGCCGTGCAGCAGCACCACCGCCGGCCCTTGCCCGCCGACCCGGACGTAAAGCTCAGTGCCATTGGTCTTGATGGTCTGGGTTTTAAACGTGGCCGGAAAAGGCACAACCGCCCAAGCCGGCGCAACGAGCAATAGGGCGCTGAGCGCGCCCCATACGAAACGCAGCATCCAAATACCCCCCTTGCGAACTATTCTGCGGCAGGTTTGTGCAGGTAAATCTCTCCGCCGCTCTGCTTGAACTCTTCCGCCTTCTTGGCCATGGCGGCGCGAATCTCCGCCGTGGACATCGTGTCGTTCCTGCCCTTGGCGGCGTCGCGCACCTCCTGCGAAATCTTCATGGAGCAGAATTTCGGTCCGCACATGGAGCAGAAATGCGCGATCTTGGCGCCTTCTGCCGGCAGCGTTTCGTCGTGATAGAGCTGCGCCGTTTCGGGATCGAGCGCCAAAGCGAACTGGTCGCGCCAGCGGAATTCGAACCGCGCCTTGCTCATGGCATCGTCCCAGATGCGCGCCGCCGGATGGCCCTTGGCCAAATCGGCGGCGTGGGCGGCGATGCGATAGGCGATCACACCCGCCTTCACATCGTCGCGATCGGGCAAGCCCAAATGCTCCTTGGGTGTGACATAGCAAAGCATCGCGGTGCCGAACCAGCCGATCATGGCGGCGCCGATGGCCGACGTGATGTGGTCATAGCCCGGTGCCACATCGGTGGTCAGCGGGCCCAACGTATAGAACGGCGCCTCGTCGCAAACGGCGAGCTGTCGGTCCATATTCTCCTTGATCTTGTGCATCGGCACATGGCCCGGGCCTTCGATCATGACCTGGACGTCGTGCTTCTGGGCGATGCGGTTCAACTCACCCAGCGTGTCCAGCTCGGCGAATTGCGCGGCATCATTGGCGTCGGCGGTTGAGCCGGGGCGCAAGCCGTCGCCCAGGCTGAACGAAACATCATACTGTTTGAGGATTTCACAGATGTCTTCGAAATGGGTGTAGAGGAAATTCTCCTTGTGATGCGCCAAGCACCATTTGGCGAGGATGGAGCCACCGCGCGACACGATTCCAGTCACCCTGTCCGCCGTCAGCGGGATATGCGCCAGCCTGACTCCGGCATGGACGGTGAAGTA
Source organism: Rhizomicrobium sp. (assembly GCA_035487655.1). GTDB lineage: Bacteria > Pseudomonadota > Alphaproteobacteria > Micropepsales > Micropepsaceae > Rhizomicrobium. The sequence goes on from DATHLY010000350.1 coordinate 1,158, forward strand.
ATCCACGCCCTGCTCGCATTGCTCGATCAGCGTGTCGCGATAGATCTCCCAGCTCAACTCCTCGGCCACGCCGCCGACCTTTTCCAGCGCCTGATAGATCGGCACCGTGCCGATCGGCACCGGCGCATTGCGGATGATCCATTCGCGGATGGTATGGATATGACGGCCGGTGGACAGGTCCATCACCGTGTCGGCGCCCCAACGGATGGACCAGACCATTTTCTCCACTTCCTCGGCCACGCCCGACGTCACCGCGCTGTTGCCAATATTGGCATTGACCTTGGTGAGGAAGTTGCGGCCGATGATCATGGGCTCGGTCTCGGGATGGTTGATGTTGGCGGGGATGATGGCGCGCCCGCGCGCCACCTCGTCGCGCACGAATTCCGGCGTGATTACATTTGGGATATTCGCGCCGAAGCTGTTGCCGTCGGCCAGTGCCGAACGGCCCAGATTTTCGCGCGCGGCGATGAATTTCATTTCCTCGGTGATGAGACCTTGGCGCGCGTAATGCAGCTGGGTGACGTTCTTGCCCGGCTTGGCGCGCAACAGCTTGATGCCGTCACGGGCGAATTGCGGCACGGACAGCGTCTCGCCGCGCCTCAGGCCATCGTCCTCGGGCTTGCGCTCGCGGCCGACATAGTCTTCCACATCCCCGCGTGCCAAGATCCAGGCGCGGCGGCGCGCCGCCAGACCCTTCTCGATATCGATCGCCACGGACTCGTCCGTGTACGGACCGGACGTGTCGTACAACCGCACCGGCGACTCGCCGCCCGACAGCGGCACTTCGCGGAATGGGACACCGTCGATCAGCAACTTCCGCGAGCCGGGCAGCGCGCCGCGCGTGATGGAAATCGATTTGTCGAGAATGGGCTTGTTCATCTGACCTCTCCCTACGCCGGTCTGAACCGGATCAGGTTCTAAGGGATCCGCGGGATTGCGGTCTCAACGCCCTCAACGGGCGTACCCCTGGGAAGTGGCGATCATAGACCCCGGAGGCGGGAGCCGCAAAGCCGATTCACGGACGGGCATGCCGGGGCTGATACAGGCCCAGCCGCCCGCCGCCTGGCAGAGTCAGGCGGGTCAGCAAGCCCCAGCCCTGTTGCGTGCCGGGTTCACAGGCGACGCCCGCCGCTTGCAGGCGGGTCATCTCGGCCTGCAAATCGTCGCACATCAGGTATAGCTCATGGCCGGAACTGGAATCCGCGGGATGCACCGCCATTTCGCCAGGCGGAAGCTTGAAGATCAGCCAGCCATGGCCGACGTCCACATGGCCGAATTTCAGCACATCGCGAAAGAAGGCTTTGTCCTTTTCCGCGTCAGTCGAATAGAGAATGACGTGCGCACCGTTGATCATGCTGCCCCGCCTAGCTCGCCGCAAACTGTTTGAACTCGGCGATCACGGCTTTCACAGCCGCCGCCACGATCTTTTCCCCTGCCTCGATGCTGGCCTGGCTGGGATCGGAACCGATGCGGCCATCGGGGAAGCGGCGGCGGTAATCGTCGGCATCCAGGATGGGACCGGTGGGCGCGATGCGGGGAGTCATGGAGACATGCTTCACGGCTTCGGGATGGCCGAACCAGGTCACCGACACTTCCGACGGCGTGGCGTGACTGCCCTCACCCACTGGGAATAGCTGGCGGCAGATATCCGTCACGCCTGGCAGTTCCCACCAATTGCGCAAGGAACAGCGCAGCGGCGGATGGTTGGCGCCGGAACGGTCAAAACTGACGCCATGATAGATTTCGGAAAAGGCCGCAGTGATGGTGGCAATGTTGCCGCCATGGCCGTTCAACCAATAGATGCGCTCGAAGCCATGACGGGCGAGGCTCTGAGCCCAATCCAGCATCGCAGCGATCATGGTGGAGGGTCGTAAGGTGATGGTGCCGGAAAAGCCCATGTGATGCTGCGCCTGGCCGACATTGAAAGTGGGCCCGACCAGGAAGCCACCCTCATCCCCTGCCCGCTTGCCGATGATTTCCGGGCATAGCGCGTCGGTGCCCAACAAGCCATTGGGACCATGCTGCTCCGTAGAGCCGATGGGGATCAGGATGGCCTTGGATTTGACCAGATAGGCCTCGACCTCGGGCCAGGTGGAAAGATGAAGCTGCATATGCCGCCTTGATTGTCGAGGTGCGATCATAGCACCATCGCGCGGGACGCAAGCCCAAAAGGGCAACAAAGAGCAAAACATGTCCGACAGCCTGTTTCCGGTGCCGGAAGACTGGAAGAAGCGCGCCTTCATGACCAAGGCGCAATATGAAGCCGCCTATGCCCATTCGGTGCGCGATCCCGATAGCTATTGGGGCAGAGAAGCGGCGCGCCTGGATTGGGCAAAGCCCTTCACCAAGGTCAAGAATGTCAGCTGGGACCCCGACAATCTTGCCATCAAATGGTTCGAGGATGGGGCGCTGAACGTCTCGGCAAATTGCATCGACCGGCATTTGGCCAATCGCGCCAACCAGACCGCCATCATCTGGGAAGGCGACGCCCCCAAGGACTCCAAGCACATCACCTACCGGCAGCTTCATGAGGAGGTCTGCAAGTTCGCCAATGTGCTGAAAGCGCGCGGCGTAAGGCGCGGCGACCGCGTCACCATCTACATGCCCATGATACCGGAAGCGGCCTATGCCATGCTGGCCTG
>DATHLY010000351.1:0-7005 GCA_035487655.1 Rhizomicrobium sp.
CGTTCACCGGCGATGCAGGAAATCTATCGCGTCATCGCCCGGCTGACCCAGACCGATCTGACCGTGATGATCATGGGCGAATCCGGCACGGGTAAGGAACTGGTGGCGCGCGCGCTGCACGACTATGGCAAGCGCCGTCACGGGACATTCGTTGCCGTCAACATGGCCGCCATCCCCAAGGAATTGGTGGAAAGCGAGTTGTTCGGTCATGAGCGCGGCGCCTTTACCGGCGCCACCAATCGCGGTGTGGGACGCTTCGAGCAGGCCGAGGGTGGCACGCTATTCCTGGACGAGATCGGCGACATGCCGCTGGAAGCCCAGACCCGCCTGCTGCGCGTGCTGCAGCAAGGCGAGTACACGACTGTGGGCGGACGCACGCCGATCAAGACCGATGTGCGCATCATTGCCGCCACCAACCGCGACCTGCGTCAGCTGATCAGCCAGGGCATGTTCCGCGAGGACCTCTATTATCGCCTCAATGTCGTGCCGCTGCGCCTGCCGCCCTTGCGCGAGCGTGTCGAGGATATTCCAGATTTGGTGCGCCACTTCCTGCGCAAAGCCGAGGACGAGGGCCTGCCGCACAAGACCTTGGACAATGAAGCGCTGGACATGCTGCGCCGGCATCGCTGGCCCGGCAATGTACGCGAGCTGGAGAACTTGATCCGCCGTCTTGCGGTGCTGCAGTCGGGCGATACGATCACCGCAGCCGCCGTCAGCGCCGAACTCAAGGAACCCGCAAAAACTTTCGCGGCGGATTCCGGCGAAGGACCGCAATCGCTGGGCGCATCGGTCGAGCAGTATCTTACCCAGTATTTTCTGGCGCAGGGCGACCGCCTGCCGCCGCCCGGCGTCTATGACCGCATTGTGCATGAGGTGGAGCGGCCGCTGATCTCCATCTGTCTCGCCGCCACGCGCGGCAACCAGATACGCGCGGCCCAACTTTTGGGTCTCAACCGAAATACGCTGAGAAAGAAGATCAGGGATTTGGGGTTGGAAGTGATCCGAGGGTTGCGCGCTGAATAGCGCGCAACGGCGCAGCGCGGCGCGCGACAGCGCAGTGAGCCGCGCGAGCCGGGGTAGGCAACCAGCTCCGTCCGCAACGGCGCAGCGGTGCGAGCGACAGCGTAGTGCGACGGGCCGCGACCCCTGGACCGCCTGCAAACCTTCGATGTGCCTTTCATCCCAAAGGTTAAGATTGGCCGCCGAGCTGGTTTGTCGCCATTTTGGACGCCGAATCGCTCGCAAGGTTGCAATATGTGTGCTTAATTTGTGACGCTGCATTCTTGCAACAGTCCGTGCCTTCGATACACTGGGTCCAAAGCGACCGGGCGGGTTGGGGCCGGTCTTTGACGGAAGATATGGTTAGCGAAACAACGTTGCCCGAGCGGCGCGCTCGTCTGCGCCCAATCTCACGGCCATCGCAAATGGCCTTCGGCGTCGCCTTGCTGGCGGTCGTATCGGGCTGCTTCACCTATGCGCTGCTGACCGATCTGCTTCCCTATCATCTGGACCGAGTCGGGCAGATCGCACTGCTGGTGTGCAACCTGGCTTTGGTGTTGTCGCTAGCCACGGCCATTGGCTGGCGCATAGCCCGCTTGATGGCGACCCGTCGTTCGGGGCGCGCCGGCGCCAAGCTGCATGTGCGGTTGGTGACCTGGTTCTCGGCGATCGCGGTCGTGCCAGTGATCCTGGTGGCAATCTTCGCGGCGGTGACTTTGAACCTGGGCCTGGACCAGATGTTTACCGGCCGGGTGAAGGAAGCGTTGAGCAACGCCATCAATGTCGCCCAGGTCTATGCCCGCGAGCAGCAGCGCAGCATCCTGGATGACGCCTATGGGATCGCCAACGACATCCAGAATGACCCGCGCCTGTTCGATGAGAACAAGCATGTCCGTGCCGGTTTCCTGTTCGCCAAGCTGGGAACGCTGACCCAGAATCGCGGCCTGCAGGCCTCCTACATCATGGACAGCAGCGGAAAGGTGCTGGGTTCGAGCAAGCTCAAATCCGTCAAGGATCCCCGGCCACCAGCGGCGTCGGACTTCGCCAAGGCCCGCGAAAACTCCATTGTCATCGACTCCGATCCTGCCACCAGCAGCGTCACGGCCCTGATCCAAATGCAGGCGCTGAAAGATGCCTATCTGGAAGTGGTGCGCGTGGTCGATCCGCAGGTGTTCGGCTATTACAGCCGCACCAAGGCCGCCGTCAGCGAGTACAACCGGCTCAACGACTCTCGGCTGCAAACCCAGCTCCAATTCGCCGCCCTTTACGCCATGGTGGCGCTGGTCGTGCTGCTCGCCGCCATTTGGTCGGGCCTCTGGGCCGCCAACCGGCTGGTACGGCCCATCTCCGACCTGATCGATGCGGCGGGACGGGTCTCGGAAGGCGATCTCACCGCCCAGGTCTTTGTCCAGCACCATGACGACGAACTTGGCCGGCTGGGCCTCGCCTTCAATCGCATGACCCAGCAGCTTTCCGCCCAGCGCGGCGATCTGGTGACCGCCAACCGGCTGAACGAGATCCGCCGCCGCTTTACCGAAACCGTGCTGTCGGGCGTCAGCGCGGGCGTGATCGGCCTGGACGGGGAAGGGCGCATCACTATTATCAATCGCGCCGCCGCGCGCCTGATGAATGCCGCGCCCGAGGACATGGAATCCTCGCACTATTCCGAGGCGGTGCCCGAATTGGCGCCCCTGATCCTGCGCGCCATGTCGGAACCTTTGGGCCGGGCCGGCGGCGAAGTCACCATCAAGCGGGGCGGCGGCGCGCGGACCCTCAGCGTTCAAGTCACCTCGGAAAGGAGCAGCGCGGACGGCTTTGTTCTCACCTTTGACGACATCACCGATCTGGTCTCGGCGCAGCGCACAGCCGCCTGGGCCGATGTGGCGCGGCGCATCGCCCATGAGATCAAGAATCCGCTGACTCCGATCCAGCTTTCCGCCGAGCGCTTGAAGCGCAAATATTCCCATGAGATCGTCACCGATCCGGAAGTCTTCCAGCAATGTACCGACACGATCGTACGGCAGGTTGGCGATATCGGGCGGATGGTGGATGAATTCTCCTCCTTTGCCCGCATGCCCGCTCCGGTGATGCAGCGCGAGAACGCCCAGGAATTGTTGCAGCAGGCCGTGTTCCTGCAGCGCGTCGCCAATCCGGCCATCAGCTTCACCACCGAAGCGCCCAAGACGCCGGTCTGGTTCGAGGGCGACGGCCGGCTGATCTCCCAGGCCCTGACCAATGTGCTCAAGAATGCGGGCGAAGGCATTGCAGCGCGCATCGCCAAGGGTGACGACGAGCCGGGCAGGATCACCATCTCGGTGGAACCGAATGGTGCGACCTTCGCCTATCGCGTCACGGACAATGGCATCGGACTGCCGCCCGAGCATCGCCACCGCCTGACCGAGCCCTATGTGACCACGCGTGCCAAGGGCACAGGGTTGGGGCTCGCCATCGTGCGCAAGATCGTGGAAGACCATGGCGGGGACATCGCCCTGGGCGACGCTGAAAGCGGGGAGGGGGCCGAGGTCACGCTGACATTCCCCTTTGCGCAAAGACCTCAGAAGAGTGCCGACACCGTAAAGGACAACAAAAAAGGACTTGAAGATGAGCAAAAACGGATCGCTGATCGCGTCTGAAATCCTCATCGTGGATGATGAGGAAGACATCCGCGACCTGATCGCCGGACTGCTGCATGACGAGGGCTATTCGACCCGCGTGGCGGGCGATTCCGAGTCTGCGCTGACCGCGATCCGCGCCCGCCGCCCCCAACTGGTGGTGCTGGACATCTGGCTGCAGGGTTCCAAGCTCGACGGCATCGAAGTGTTGGACACCATCAAGCGCGAGCATTCCGATCTTCCGGTGGTGATGATCTCGGGCCATGGCACCGTTGAAACCGCGGTCGCCTCGATCAAGAAGGGCGCCTATGATTTTGTGGAAAAGCCCTTCAAGGCCGACAGGCTGCTGCATGTGGTGGAGCGTGCCTTGGAAGCGGCGCGGCTCAAACGCGAAGTGCAGGAATTGAAACTGAAGGCCGGCGACGAAGGCGAACTGGTCGGCCATTCTCCCACCATCACCCAGCTCAAGATCCTGATCGACAAGATCGCTCCCACCAACAGCCGGGTGCTGATCACGGGTCCCGCCGGCTCAGGCAAGGAGGTGGCGGCGCGGCTGATCCACGCCCGTTCGCGGCGCGCCGGCAACGCCTTTGTCGCCATCAATTGCGCCACCATGGAGCCGGACCGGCTGGAAGCCGAATTGTTCGGCGTGGAAGTGGGCGACGGTGCCCGCAAGACTGGACTGTTCGAGCTCGCTCATAACGGCACGCTGTACCTGGACGAAGTGGCGGACATGCCGCTGGAGACCCAGGGCAAGATTCTGCGCGTTCTGATCGACCAAACCTTTACCCGCGTCGGCGGCCAGGTGCGGGTGCAGGTGGACGCGCGGGTGATCTGTTCCACCACCCGCGATCTGCGCGCCGAGACGGAAGCCGGCCGATTCCGCGAAGACCTTTATCACCGCCTGAATGTGGTACCGGTGCGCGTTCCATCACTTGCGGAACGGCGCGACGACATCCCCGTGCTGGTGACCCATTTCATGAAGAGACTATCGGCGGCCGGCGGCTTACCGATGCGCAGCATCGGCGAGGACGCCATGGCGGTGCTCCAAACCCATGGCTGGCCCGGCAATGTGCGGCAGTTGCGCAATATCGTGGAACGGCTGTTGATCCTGGCCAGCGACGATGTCACCGAAGCGGTCACCGCGGATCTTTTGCCGACCGACCTGGGGGCGGGCATGGCCGGCGCCAAGAGCGGCGACTTGGTGATTTCACTGCCGCTGCGGGAGGCGCGCGAGATTTTCGAGCGCGATTATCTGATGGCGCAGATCAACCGCTTTGGCGGCAACATCTCGCGTACCGCAGCCTTTATCGGCATGGAACGCTCGGCCTTGCATCGTAAGCTCAAATCGCTGGGCGTGGGATCGTCGCAGAGCTTTCCGAATTAGCTCCCTGTCATGGCCCACTGGAGTGTGGGCCATCCAGGTGGGGACAAGCTCGATCTTGAAGAACAGAACACAGATATTTTCGGCGCGGCCGTGCAGGCGTCATCTGGATGGCCCGCATTTGCGGGCCATGACAGCGAGAATTCGATGAAAAAATGGTCCGCCAGCCGCGCGCCCGTCGGACGCGTGGCCTATGTCAACGGCCGCTATCTGCCGCATGGCATGGCAGGCGTGCATATCGAGGACCGCGCCCTGCAGTTGGGCGACGGCATCTATGAAGTCTTCAACATCATGGCCGGCCAGCCCTTGGACGAAGAGGGCCATCTCGACCGCATGGAGCGGAGCTTGCGCGAGCTGGGCATGCCCATGCCGATGAGCCGCGCCGCGCTCAAACTGGTGACGCGGGAAATGATCGCCAGGAACCGCATGCCCAACGGTTTTCTTTATCTGCAGGTGACGCGTGGCGCGGTGAAGCGCGACCATGTTCCCCCCGCCGATAGCCCGCGCCCGACCCTGATCATGACCATGCGCCTGCAGGATGTGGCTGGTTTCCGGCAGCGGCTGGCACAAGGCATCGCGGTATCGACCCAGCCCGACATTCGCTGGGGCCGCCGCGACATCAAGACGGTACAGCTTCTGCCCAATCTGATGGCCAAGCAGGCGGCAAAAAAGGCCGGCGCCTTTGAAGCCTGGCTGGTGGATGATGAGGGCTATGTCACGGAGGGCGCCTCGACCACCGCCTGGATCGTGGACAAGGACGGCACGCTCATCACGCGAGATCTGAGCAACGCCATACTGCCGGGCGTCACGCGCCGCATCATGCTGGAGGCTGCGGCCCAGGCACAGATCAACGTGGCCGAGCGCAAATTCACTGTGGCGGAAGCTTTGGCGGCGAAGGAGGCCTTTATCTCGTCGGCCACGGGCGCAGGGGTTCCGGTGGTCTCGATCGACGGCCAAACCATCGGAAACGGTACGCCCGGACCACTAACCCAGCGAATTCGAGACCTCTATGCCGCACGGTCTGCCCGGAAAAGTGGCTGATTGCCGCGAAATTATCTCTTTCGCAATTGCAGCATTCGGCTAAACTAACGGCCAAGGTGTCGCGTGATCCCCCACGCGACTGAAACAATGGGCGAACCCATGAGCGATAAACAACAGAACCTTCAGGACACATTTCTCAATGCAGTTCGCAAGAGCAAATCCGCCGTCACCATCTTTCTGATCAACGGCGTCAAATTGCAGGGCAACATCACCTGGTTCGACAATTTCTGCGTATTGCTGCGCCGTGACGGTCAGTCCCAGCTGGTCTATAAGCATGCCATATCCACGGTGATGCCGATGGGCCCGATCCAGCTGCAGGACGAGCCCGCCGAAAGCTAAGTAAGTTTGGGTCAACGCGCCTTTGTTATCCATGTCGAGCCAAAGAACCGCGAGCGCGGGACGCGCGCTTTGCGGGATGCTCAGGCGCGTCTGGCCGAAGCCGTCGGGCTGACGGCCGCCATTCATCTGGACGTGGTCGAGGCCCAGATCGCGCCCTTGGCCCGGCCCATCCCGGCCACCTTACTGGGAACCGGCAAGGTCGCGGAGATCGCCACCCTGGCGAAGGCCGAAGAGCCTGACGTCATCATCGTCAACGCGCACCTCACACCGGTTCAACAGCGCAATCTGGAGAAGGCCTGGAACAGCAAGGTGCTGGACCGCACGGCGGTCATTCTGGAAATCTTCGGCGAACGCGCCGCAACGCGGGAAGGGCGCTTGCAAGTGGAACTGGCGCATCTGACCTATCAGCGGTCGCGGCTGGTCAGAAGCTGGACACACTTGGAGCGGCAACGCGGCGGTTTCGGCTTTTTGGGCGGTCCGGGTGAAACCCAGATCGAGACGGACCGCCGCCTGATCGGCGAGCGCATCACTGCCATCAAGAAGGAGCTGGACAAGGTCAAGCGCACCAGAAGCCTGGGGCGCCAGGCACGGAAGAAGGTGCCGTTCCCGGTGGTGGCGCTGGTGGGCTAC
>DATHLY010000352.1:0-3090 GCA_035487655.1 Rhizomicrobium sp.
TTGCCTCCTGGTGCGCGCCCTGCCGGACCGAGACCGACCAGCTGGCGGAACTCGCCAAGCTGCCGGGCGTGGCGCTCTATGGCATGACCCAGAAGGACAAGCCGGCAGACACCCGCGCCTTCCTGGACGAAGTGGGCAACCCCTTTTCCCGCATTTCCCGCGACGACGACGGCCGCGCTTCCATCGAATGGGGTGTCTATGGCGTGCCCGAGACCTATGTGGTGGACGGCAAGGGCATCATCCGCCTGAAATATGTGGGGCCCTTGAGCGACAGGGTGCTGGAGCAGCAGGTGGTGCCCATCATCAAGGCGGCGCAAGCCAATCCCTAAAGGCGGCCCCGCGTAAATCCTTTGCTAACCCTGTTTTGTCAGTGTGGCGGAATGCAAGTCAGCGCCACCCTGATCGCCGCCCAACAGGCCGCCCGCGAGGCGCGCGCCCGGTTGCAGGTGCCCCAGCCGGCGCCCCAGCAAGCGGCCAAGGCCAATTTCGCCGCCGCGCTGGAAAAAACCACGGGAGCTGACAAGGGGTTCTCCGCTTTGCCGCTGAAACAGGTGGGCGCGCCAGCAACGTCTGCAGCCCAGTCAGCGGCGGCAGCGCCTGCCCGCATGGGTATGCACGTGGATATCACGGTGTGAGACCCGACGGCGAAGCCGGCAAATCGATCCAGTGGATCGATTTGAGGGTCGAACGCGCCGAGCTTGGGCGAGGCGCTGGTTGCCATAATCGCTGACGAGCGGGGTCAGAAGAGCGGCTTTAAGGAGCTTGCTTCAGGCAGCTCTCCGGCCGCTCGCTAGGGCTCGCGGCGTTCGACGCTCGAAATGGTCCACTGGACCATTTCGTCCACCGCGCAAGCGCGGTGGAACGCGTCTCACCCACCTATCTTGCGCCGCCGGACATTGCGGCGGGCGGGCCTTACCGCGTCGCCATTCATCTGTTCCGCGGCCTGGGCAATCTGGGTCAGGGCCTTGACGAATTTCATCCGCTCGGGTTGAGGCAGGGCCTCGAGCAGGGCACGCTCGGCCCGGTCGGCGGCATTGCGCGCGCTCCTGAGCGCCTTGCGGCCGGAGGGGCTGATGGCCACGGCATTGGCGCGTGCGTCTTCCTCGGTTCGCTCGCGCGACAGCAAGCCTTTTTCAAGCATCCGGCGTACCATTTCGGCGAGCGTGGAGCGATCGATGCCGGTGACTTCCACCAGCGCGGTCTGGCTGACGCCGTCATTCTGTTCCAGCGCGCAGAGCAGAGTGTATTGCTGCTTGGTCAATTCCTTGCCGCCGGCTTCGCGCGCATACAAGTCGCCATAGAATTGCTGGCAACGGCGGATCAGGTGAGACGGCGCTTCGGAAAGGTCAAAGCCATTCCCTGGCCTGCGCTGCCCCTTCATCATCCAAGACCCCTTGCTACTGCCGCTCTGTTATTGCCGCTCTCTATCCGGTCGCGCGGCCTTCGATCATGCCCCCTATTCGGGTTTCTGGAAAGCGCTCAATTCCGGAAGCCGAAGTTAAAACGGTTTTGCGCGTAGAAGTCCATGCGCAAATTTTTACCATCTCATCTTTGCAAAATCTGTGCGCTGTGATCCATGACCGTCTCTCGCACGCGGCACGGCCTGTGTTCCTTGGGCCACAATGCTTTGTATGGCTCAGGCGGCGGCGCACCAGCGCCGCGAAGCTCCCAACAATCATAGGAAGATAGCCCGCGCGGCATGATGCCGCCCGCGCATCAATCTTGCGCGTTTTCGCCGCCGCCGGCGTCGTGATGCTGATGTTTTATCAAAAGGGGGGTCTGTGCGAGCGCGAACAAAAAGATCAGGGGGATGATGCCCCATACCTTGAACGAAACCCAGGTCTCGGTGCTCGTGCAACGCCATACCGCTTCATTGATCGCCGCCAGGCCCAGGAAGAAAATCCCCCAGCGCACTGTCAATTTCTTCCAACCTGCTTCGTCCAGTTCAAAGGCCTGGGCAAAGACATATTTGATGAAAAGGCGATTGACGCTGAGACCGCCCAACAGCACTGCTCCGAAAAAACCGTAAAGCACCGTGGGCTTCATCTTGATGAAGATGTCGTTTTTCAAATAAAGCGTCAGCCCGCCGAAGATCATCACCAGCACAGCAGTGAACAAAGGCATGGGCGATATTTTTTTTTCGACCAGATAGCCGATCGCCAGCGCTAGCAGCACTGCCGCCATGAAGGCGGCGGTGGCGCCGAAGATCCCCAGATACTTGAAGGCGGCAAAGAAGATCAGCAAAGGCCCCAGGTCGAGCGCCAGCCGTCGGATCTGCGGGTTCATCAGCTTTCCGCCCCCACCAGGGCTTTGGCGAAATCCACTGCCACAAAGGGCTGCAAGTCGTCCTCGCCTTCGCCTATGCCGATATAATGGACAGGTAGCCCGAAGCGACCCGCCAGGGCCACCAAAATGCCCCCTTTGGCGGTGCCATCCAGCTTGGTCATCACCAGCCCGGTCACCGGTACCGCCGCCGAGAAGGCTTCCACCTGGCTGATGGCATTCTGACCCGTGGTCGCGTCCAGCACCAAGAGCACCGCATGGGGCGCGCTCGCGTCCAGCTTCTTGATCACGCGGGCGATTTTCTCCAACTCCGCCATCAACCCTGCTTTGTTCTGCAGCCGGCCGGCCGTGTCGATCAAGAGTATGTCGCTGCCATTGGCGCGCGCCTTCTCCAGGGCCTCGAAGGCCAGTCCCGCGGCGTCGCCGCCCGCCTTGGTGGCGACGAACTCAGCCTTGGCCCGATCGGCCCATATCCGAAGCTGCTCTATGGCGGCGGCACGGAACGTGTCGCCGGCCGCCAGGGTGACCTTGGCGCCTTCTTCGGCCAACCGCTTGGCCAGCTTGCCGATCGTGGTGGTCTTGCCCGTGCCATTCACGCCGGCGACCAGTATGACGAAGGGCTTGTTCGCTTCATCCACGGTGAGGGGCTTCTGAATGGGCGCGAGCAGGGCTGCGATTTCGCTGGCGAGCACGGCTTTGAGTTCGGCGCCCGAAATTTCCGAGTCATAGCGGTTCTTGGCGACAGCCTTGGTCAGCTTCGCCGCCTGGCCCGCGCCCATGTCTGCGCGGATCAGGGCCTCTTCCAAT
>DATHLY010000353.1:0-6897 GCA_035487655.1 Rhizomicrobium sp.
CGCTGCGCCAGGCGCTGGTCAATCTCACCTCCATCCCTGCCCCCGCTGGCGAGATGACAGTGGTGCTGGGACCAGGTTGGCCGGGTATCCTGCTGCATGAGGCCATCGGTCATGGGTTGGAAGGCGATTTCAACCGCAAGAAGACGAGCGCTTTTGCGGGGCTGCTGGGCGAGCGCGTGGCGGCGCCCGGCGTGACGGTAGTGGATGACGGCACGATGGATGGACGGCGCGGTTCGCTTTCGATCGATGATGAAGGCACGCCCACCCACCGCACCGTGCTGATCGAGGACGGCATTCTGAAAGGCTATATGCAGGACCGGCAGAATGCCCGGCTGATGGGCGTGGCACCCACCGGCAATGGCCGGCGGCAATCCTATGCCTCGCCGGTGATGCCGCGCATGACCAACACCTATATGCTGGGCGGCGACAAGGCGCCGGGCGAGATTTTGGCCAGCGTCAAGAAGGGCATCTACGCCACCAATTTCGGCGGTGGTCAGGTCGACATCACCAACGGCAAGTTCGTCTTTTCCTGCACCGAGGCTTACCTGATCGAGGACGGCAAGATGGGCGCGGCGATCAAGGGCGCCACCCTGATCGGATCCGGTCCAGAATCGCTGACGCGGGTTTCCATGATCGGCAATGACATGAAATTGGACTCCGGGATCGGTACCTGCGGCAAGAATGGCCAGAGCGTGCCGGTGGGTGTGGGCCAGCCGACCTTGCGGCTGGATGGGCTGACGGTCGGTGGAACGGCTGCGGCGGCCTGAATGCCACGCTATTGGTTCCGGCAGAGAGAATTTGGATATGGCGCCGCGCCCAACAGCTGGCAGGGCTGGGCGGTGATGGTTGCGAGTTGTCTGGCGGTGTTCGGTGTGATCCTTTCGGGACCGATGATCCGGGACAATCTCCTGCGCGCGCTATGGATAGGCCTTGGCCTTCTTGCCACCGTGATTGTCACGGTGACGGTTACTTACAGAAAAACCGAAGGCGGCTGGCGCTGGCGCGGGGGGCGGGATGATTGAGTTCATCTTCAAAATCGTCCCACGCGCCGAATGGGAAGCTGAAAGCGGCGACTATCACGGATCGGCGCATGATAAAGCCGATGGCTTCCTACATTTCTCCACCGCTGCGCAGCTGTCCGAAACGTTGCGGCGCTATTATGCCGGTCAGGACGACCTGATGCTGGTCGCGGTTGATCCAGCCGCGCTGGGACCAGCCTTGAAGTGGGAATATTCCCAATCCCGCGGTGAGGATTTTCCGCACCTCTACGCTGCATTATCCTGCGACGCCATCAAATGGGCGCGGCCGATCGAGAATAATGGGAAAGGCGATTTTGTGCTGCCGGACGACCCTCCCTCAAGGGGAGGGTCGAAGATCACTTGACCTGGTAGGTCTTCGAATACCCGTTCCGATCATTGGTCATGGTGATCTTGCCGTCGGTGGTAATCTCGGCATGGATGGCATGACCCTGATCCGGCGGGACGGTGAACAACTCCTTGACGTGAGCGGCAATGGCGCTGGCCGGCGGATTGAGATTGGCGATCATGTTCTTGTCGCCGCTCCATTCCGGATGGGCGAAGCTTTGATGGGTCTGCCAGAAGCCCATCAGGCCGGGCGATGCCTTGATCAGCTTGATCGGGTCTTGGTCGCCACCCTTTTTGCCGCCCGATCCCATCAGCGCGATATCAGGATGCATGTCGGCGATGGAAGCCGGATTGCTTGAGATGTTGGAGCCGTGCTGAGTGACGATCAGCAGATTGACATGACCCAGCTTGCCGACAGGGCATGACAGTTCGCGCTCCTTCCTCCAGCTCAGGTCGCCGAACATGGCAATGGAGACTTTGCCGAATTCGATCAGCGACGCGACCGAGCGGGTGTTCTCCTCGCCGCCGTCCGAGCGGGTAGCCTTGCTCTCCGCCGTGTCGCAAGCCGGATTGGGCGCGCCGGCGCCGGGCAAGGGCTTGGACAGGACCACGCCGTCGCTGGACACAATCGTGTCGGTCATGGAGCCAATCCGGATCACCTGCCCAGGCTTGGCGACGATATGCTTGGAGCCTTTGATCGCCTCTAGATATTTCGGATAGAGGATATCCGGAGCCCCGCCCGGCAGCTGCGGATCGTCCTTCACGCCCGGCGGAAGATGCTCAACATTGGGGCCGTGATCGATGAAGGTGCCCACGGGCATCTGCTTCACCAGATCCACCACCCCGCCGACATGGTCCATGTGATAATGCGTGATGATCAGATAGTCGATCTTGCTCAAGCCCAGCTTCTTGGCCGCGGCCACGATGCGGTCGGCGCTGTTCCTGGCGCCGTCGGGCGACGGCAGCAGGCCGTAATTGCTGGGCCAGCCGGTGTCGATCAACAGTGACCGGCCTTCCGGCGTGACGAACAGCGTGCCGCCGCCGCCTTCCACATCGACGGAAACGACTTTCAGCGTGCCTTCGGCGGCAAGAGCGGGAACCGTCAGCGCGGATGTCACCAGTGCGGCGGTGAGAATTTTTAGCATCAATCGGCCCCGTAGGTTTTGTTGTAGCCGTTGCGTTCATTGATCACGGTCACCTTGCCGTCCTTCTGGATGCGCAGGCGCAAGGCGTAGGCCTTGTCCTTGCTCTGGTCGGTGTCGGGATTGGCGATCATGTCGGTGGAGACATTCACGTCGGGCGCAACCGTGGTGGTGTGAAGCTGCCACATGCCCTGAATGCGCGGGCTGGCCTTGATGGTTTTCATGCGCTCGGCGTCGGCGCCTTTGCGCGCGGAATTGCCCATGATGACTACAATGGGCGCCAACGCATTCACCGCCGCCGGACTTCCGGACAGCGCCGTGCCGTGATGGGTGGCGAGGTAGACATCGACCTTGCCGATCTTGTCGACGGGGCAGAACAGGTCTTTTTCCCGGTCCCAAGTCAGGTCGCCGAACACGGTGATCTTGGCCTTGCCATACGAGATCAGTGAGGCAGTGGAGCGGGCATTCTCCTCTCCGCCATTGTTGGCCATGCCTTCCATGCCCGCGCAGGACGGATTGTTCTCACCGGCGCCCGGCACCGGCTTGGCGATCGGCTTGCCGTCGGCCATCACAATGGTCACGGTCATGCTGCCGACGTGGAACACGTCGCCCGGCTTGGCGACGATGTGGTGGTGCTTGCCGATCAGCTCGACATAGTGCCGATAGCCGGCTGCGGTGGAACCCGGCGGCGGATTCTTCATGTCGATCTGGGGCGCATTGGGATTGGGAGACGCTGTGGTTTCGCGGTTCTCGCCATGATCGATATAGGTGTCTATCGGCATGCGGGCGAGAAAGCCTTCCAGCCCCCCGATATGATCGCCATGATAATGGGTGGTGATCAGATAGTCGATTTTCTTAACCCCCAGCGCATGGGCGGCCGCGGCAATGCGCGCGGAGCTGGGATTGTCGCCGGTGATGCGGCTCTGCTCGGGGTTGCCGGTGTCAATCAACAGCGACTTTCCCTCGGGCGTGACGAACAAGGTGCCGCCGCCGCCCTCGACATCGATGGACACCATCTGCAGGGCATCGTCTTTTGCCGAAGCCGGGGCGGCCGCCAGCGGCAGAACGGCAAGCGCCGACACTGGAATGATTTTCGCGATCATGCGGTGCAATGGGGCCTCCCAAAAATTTTTGACGAGACTAGAGCTTTTGCACCAGCACCGCTAGGCTTCGCCCATGATCCCGATCAGCGGAAAAACCCATGACCTGGGTGACGGTTTTTTTGTCACCCGCCTCTTGCCGCAGGTGGCGCGGCGCAGCATTGGCCCATTTGTTTTTTTCGATTATTTCGGTCCGGTGGATTTTGCGCCCGGCAGAGGGCTGGACGTCCGGCCACATCCGCATATCGGGCTGGCCACAGTCACTTATCTGTTCGATGGCTCCATGATGCATCGCGACACACTGGGCTCGGCACTGGAGATTCAGCCCGGCGACGTCAATTGGATGACGGCGGGGCGCGGCATCGCCCACAGCGAACGCACCGGCGAGGCGGTGCGCGCCGCGGGACATCGGATGCATGGCATCCAGAGCTGGGTGGGCCTGCCCCAAGCCGATGAGGAAGCCCCGCCCGCCTTCCAGCATTTCGGCGCCGCCGAACTGCCCCAGCGCAACGACAAGAACGTCACGCTGCGGCTGATCGCAGGCACCGCCTTCGGCCTCACTTCGCCGGTCAAGACCTTCTCGCCCATTTTCTATGCCGATGCGCGTTTTGCGCCGGGCGGCGCGCTGCATTACGGCGCCGAACATGAGGAGCGCGCTTTGTTCGTGATCGAAGGCGAAGTTCAGACCGGCGGCATCGAAGTGCATGGCCCCGGCGCCATGCTGGCCTTGGAAAAAGATGAGGAGATCACGCTTTATGCCGATGCGCCCGCGCGAGTGATGCTGTTGGGCGGCGCCAAGCTGGATGGCGAGCGCCATATCTGGTGGAATTTCGTGTCATCCTCCAGGGAGCGCATCGAACGTGCCAAGCAGGAATGGAAGGACGGCAAGTTCGGCCTCATTCCCGGCGACGACAAGGAATTCATTCCCCTGCCCGAAGATAGACGCTAATTCCTGTCACTGATTTCGTAGATAGCAAACCCGCTGGAGCCTGATCCGTGAAATACAATCGCCTCGGCCATACCGGCCTGTATGTGTCCGAAATCTGCCTGGGCACCATGACCTTCTCCGGCCAGAATTTTTTTGGCGGAGTGATCGGCACCTTGGGCCAAAAGGAAGCCACCGCGCTGATTGCGCGCAGCCTGGAGGCGCGGGTCAATTTCATCGACACGGCCAATGTCTATTCTCTCGGCGAGTCCGAAAGGATGACCGGCGTGGCGCTGAAGGAACTTCGTGTCAAGCGCAGCGATGTGGTCCTAGCCACCAAGGTCTATGGCCGCATGGGACCCGGGCCGAACGACATGGGCGGCTCCAGAGGCCATATCATGGACAGCGTCAGCCGGAGCCTGGAACGGCTGCAGACCGATCATATCGACCTCTATCAGGTCCATCATTCCGACACAGTTACGGGCGTGGAAGAAACCATGCGGGCGCTGGACGATCTCGTGCGCCAAGGCATGGTGCGTTATGTCGGCGTCTCCAACTGGGAGGCCTGGAAGATCATGAAAGCCAACGGGATCGCCGATAAACGCGGCTGGACCCGGATCGAAACCACCCAAGTCTATTATTCCATCGCCGGTCGCGACCTAGAACAGGACATCGTGCCGATGATGCAGGACCAGAATATCGGCTGCTTGGTGTGGAGTCCGCTGGCGGGCGGCTATCTCGCCGGCAAGTATACCTCCGGCGGCGATACCAAGGCCGAACCCGGCCGCCGCGCCCAATTCGATTTTCCGCCCATCGACAAGGACAAGGCCGACCGGATCGTCGTCACAATGCGTGACGTCGCCAAGGCCCATGGCGTGTCGGTGGCCCGCGTCGCCCTGGCTTGGGTGCGGCAAAAGCCATTCGTCACTTCCACCATCATCGGCGCCAAGACATTGGAACAGCTTAATGACAATCTGGAGGCGGTCTCCTTGACGCTTTCAGCCGAAGAAATCGTCAAGCTGGACGAGATCAGCGCCGACCGGCCGCAATATCCGCACTGGATGATCAAGCGCAACAATGCGACCCGCGTGCCGACCGGCGAGCCGGTAAAGGTTGGCGGGCCACCGCCGAAGAACTGACCGCTCAGCGCTTCTGCGGCGCCGGGATGCTGTCCTTCAGGAAATCCAGGAACGCCCGTACCTTGGCCGGCGGCAGTTGCCTCGAGGGATAATAGCAGTACAGCGCGTAGCGCTCCTCCGCCCAGTCGGGCAGAATCTGCACCAGCGCCTTGCTGGCTAGCAAGGGCTCCAGCCCGAAAGCAACGCTCTGCGCGATCCCCTGCCCCGCCATGCAGGCAGCCAGCTTGGTGGCCAGATCGTTGAACACCAGCCGCCCGCGCACGGGCACTTCGACCAGGTCGCCCTTGCGGCGAAATTCCCAGTCGAACGGCTTGCCGCTGACCGGATCGCGATACATCAGGCACTCATGCTGTAGAAGGTCGGCGGGACGGCGCGGCGTGCCGTGTTACGCCAGATAGGATGGCGCGGCGATCGCTACGATGCGGGTCTCCATCAGCTTGCGGGCAATCAAGCCCGGCGGTCCGACCTCGCCGAACCGCACCGCAATATCCATGCCTTCGCCCACCAAATCGCCCGGCGTGTCGCGCACGATGATCTCGAGCGACAGGTCGGGATAACGCGCCAGGATGGCCGGCAGGCGCGGCGCCAGCACCAGCCGCGCGAACCAGGGATCGGCGTTGACGCGCAAGCGCCCGCGCACCGAACCGGCGGTGGCCGAGGCATCCGTGGCGGCGTCTTCCAGTCCGGCCAGCAAGGGCGTGACCCGGGTGTGAAACCGCCGCCCCTCTTCGGTGAGGCGCACCGCGCGCGGGGTGCGGTCGAATAGCCGTACGCCAAGGCGTGCTTCCAGCCGCGCCACCGCCCGGCTGACTCCCGACGGAGTCAGACCC
Source organism: Rhizomicrobium sp. (assembly GCA_035487655.1). Taxonomy (GTDB): domain Bacteria; phylum Pseudomonadota; class Alphaproteobacteria; order Micropepsales; family Micropepsaceae; genus Rhizomicrobium. The sequence goes on from DATHLY010000353.1 coordinate 6,501, forward strand.
ATCGCCTCGCCCGCGCGCGCGAAATTTCCGGTTTCCACCACCTGCGCCAGCACGCCGATGCCGGGCAGCAATCTGCCGTCGAATGTCATGATGATTCCTTATCATCTCTGCGTGGACAAAGATGCTCTGGATGCACAGTGATTGTCGAGCGAGATTTGCCGCGCTTTCAACACGGGAGACCTTCATGGATCTGAACGGCAAACGCATTGTGGTTTTGGGCGGAAGTTCCGGCATCGGCCTGGCGGTGGCCCAGGCCGCGGCCAAGGAAGGCGCATCGCTGGTGGTCGCCTCCAGCCGGCAGGACCGTATCGACACCGCCCTGCAGCAGCTGCCGGCCGGCACGCAAGGACATGCCGTCGATCTGGGCGACGAAGCGGCTATCCAGGCGCTGTTCGCC
>DATHLY010000354.1:0-9433 GCA_035487655.1 Rhizomicrobium sp.
CTTGACGCCAGTTTCGACAGGGCGCGCTCGACTTCCAACTCACCCTGTGTGTCAGGCAAATTGAACGCGGACAGCGGCGCCAACGCCGCTTCTGGCACGTCGCGGAACAAGGCATCCACATCCGCGGCGCCGATCTTTGCCAGCATGGCGCGGCGGTCGTCGGATGTAAGAGGCAAGTAGCGCATTACAGGCTCTCCACGAACTTCGCGTAAGCCGCCGCATCCATCAGCTTGGAAAATTCCGCCTTGTCGTTGAGCTTCATCTTGAAGAACCAGCCTGCGCCTTCGGGATCCTCATTGACCTTGGAGGGCTCTTTTTCGAGCGCGCTATTGGCGCCCGTCACCGTGCCACCGGCTGGGGCATAGATGTCGCTGGCAGCCTTGACGCTTTCCACCACCGCCGCTTCGCCACCGGCCGCGACCGTCTTGCCGCCGGCGGGCAATTCCACGAACACCACATCGCCAAGGCTTTCGGCGGCATATTTGGTGATGCCGACCGTGGCCTCATCGCCGTCCAGGCGGATCCATTCATGCTGGTCGGTGTAACGGACTTCGCTCATGAAACACTCCTGCTCAAATTTTTCGATCTACTTGCGGGGACGGCGGTAATTGTTGGGGACAAACGGCATGGCCGCGACCGCAGCGGGCAGCGCCTTGCCGCGCACCATCAAATCGACCGGCGTTCCATCGGCGGCAAAAGCGCTCTCGACATAACCCATGGCGACCGGCGCGTTCAGGCTGGGGCCAAAGCCGCCGCTGGTGACCTTGCCGATGAGGCGGCCCGTCTTGTCGGCGATCTCAGCCCCTTCGCGCGCGGGCGCGCGGCCTTCCGGACGGATGCCGACGCGCTTGACAGCGGGGGCGCCGCCCAGCGTGGCCGCCGCGCCGGGAAAGTCCGCGGCCTCCTTCCGGCGCTTGCCGATGGACCACAGCAGGTTTGCCTCTGCCGGATTGCGGGTCTCGTCAATGTCATGGCCGTACAGGCACAGCCCCGCTTCCAGCCGCAAACTGTCGCGCGCGCCAAGCCCGATCGGCAGTACTTCGCTTTCGTTCAGCAGCGTGCGGGCGACACGTTCGGCATCCGCGCCTTCCAGCGAAATCTCGAATCCGTCCTCGCCGGTATACCCGGTGCGGCCGATGATGGCGGGCGCGCCGGCGACTGTGGAGCGCACGACCTGCATAAAGGTGAGTTGCGCGATCCCCGGCGAATGCCGCTCCAATACTCTTTCGGCCAGCGGGCCCTGCAGTGCGAGAAGCGCGCGGTCCGGCCGCGGCATCAAAGTCGCCGCACCCGCCAGTTTTTCGGCCATAAAGGCAAAGTCGCCTTCCTTGGTACCGGCATTGACCACCACATAGATATCCGCCTCACCCTTAAGGCGCGAAAACATGAAATCGTCCTTGATGGTGCCGGCCTCGGTCAGCAGCAGGCCGTAGCGCTGCATGCCTTCCTTCAGACCCGCGACATCTGCGGGCGTTACCCCTTCCAGCGCGGACACCTCGCCGGACAGAAACGCCTGACCCATATGCGAGACATCGAACAATCCGGCTTTCTCGCGGGTATGCAGATGTTCCTTCAATATGCCGGCGGGATACTGAACCGGCATTTCATAGCCGGCGAATGGCACCATCTTGCCGCCCAACTCCAGATGCAGGGCACGAAGCGGCGTGTGGCGCAGAATTTCAGAGGAAATGGTCATTAACGGTCCCGATGCAAGAGTCCACGCCCTTTCGAGCGCGGCCCCCTCTGTCATCGGACCTGAGAGATTTCCCCGGCCCTGCCCTGACAAGGGTGGCGCCGAATTACCCCTTCGGTGGAAGCAGCTTGAGCCACTTCGCTTTCCAGAAGTTCATCACCCGATCGCGGTCCTTTTGCCTGAGAGTTTCCGGGGCGGTTGCTCCTTCGGCCTTTGTCTTCGGCTGACAGCTCGGCTGTTAGATGAAAACAAATGTCTCCCGCGAGGGATCGTGTGTTGGCCAGCCCCGCAGCGCCGTCCGACGGACGGGGATGTTGCAGAGCATCATAGGGGGGGCCTTGGGGGAGTCAACGAAAGCCCATAAGGCCGCGGACTTACTCACATTCTTTCCGGGATTTCGATCCCCAAAATGGTCAAAATTCCCGTCAAAACCGCCAACACCAGGGCACAGAGACCCAGCCGGTTCGCCCGAAGGCCCAAGTCGGGCTCCGACAGGACATGATGCTCGCCGTAAAAGCGGCTGAAATTCTGCGCCAGTTCGAAAGCATATTCGCACAGCATATTGGGCGCGCGCTTGTCCTCCGCCATGGCCAAGCAATCGGTCAAGGACAATAGCTGCAGGATCAGTTTGCGTTCTTCCGCGGAATGAATGGCGGGGACGCCAGTCTCCAATCCCTGCTCGCGCGCCTTGCGCAGCATGGATTGGATACGGACGGCGGCATATTGCAAATAGGGTCCAGTCTTGCCCTCGAATTTCGAGAACCGCTCCAGGTCGAAGACATAATCGGTGGTGCGGTGGTTGGAGAGGTCGGCAAATTTGATGGTGGCAATGCCCACCTTGCGCGCGATCTCGGCCCGCTCCTCGGCGGCGTAAGCCTCGCCGATGCCGGCTTCCGCCAGCCGCATTTCCGCTTCCGCCTTGGCCATGGCGATCAGGTCGAACAGCTTCATCACCCCGCCGGCGCGTGTCTTGAACGGCTTGCCGTCCGCTCCGTTCATGGTGCCATAGCCGACATGTTCCAGTTCAGCCTTGCCCGCGAAGCCAGCCCTGCGGGCGGCACGGAACACCTGCTCGAAATGGCCGTGCTGGCGATGATCCACGACATAGAGAATTTGGTCCGGATCATAGGTGCGCACCCGCTCGAGCACGGTGGCGAGATCGGTGGTGCCGTAAAGCACGCCCCCTTCCGACTTTACCAGCAGCAGCGGTGGCAAAGGCTTCTTGTCATCGCTCCGGGCGACCTCCACCACCAGCGCGCCTTCGCTCAGCTGGGCTAGGCCGCGCAGTTTCAGATCCTCGATCATTGGCGAGATCAGCGCGTCCACGCTGGATTCGCCGTTCCAAAGGTCGAACTTGACGCCCAAGGCGCCGAATTCCCGCTCCAACCCGGCTTCTGAGACTGTCACGAAATGCCGCCACAAGGCGCGATAGCCGGGACGGCCGGCTTGCAGATCGACGGTGGCGCGCCGTGCCGATTCCAGCCGCGCCGGATCGGACTTGCAGGCAGCGGAAGCGCGGGGATAGAGCGTTTCCAGATCCTCCATGCTGACCGGAGAGTCTTCCGGATACGGACCGACAATATTGGGATCGAAATAGATCGGCGCGATGCCTTCGATCTCGATTTCCGAGATCAGTTGGCCCATCTGCAGTCCCCAGTCGCCCAAATGCACGTCGCTGATCACCCGCCAACCGTTGGCGCGGTAAAGCCGCTGCAGGCAATCACCGATGATGGAGGAACGCAGATGCCCCACATGCATGGGTTTGGCGATATTGGGGCCGCCGAAATCGATCACCGCGGTCTTGCCGTTGACGGGCGAGACGCAAGGTTCAGGCGCGCAGGCCAACACAGCGGCCCGCGCGTTCAAGGCCTCGTCGCTGAGATCGAGGTTGAGGAAACCCGGACCGGCGATGTCCACCCGGGAGAAGATCTTTTGCTGTTTCAAGCGCGCCGCGATCTTTTCAGCGATGGCGCGGGGATTGGATTTTGTGGCCTTTGCCGCCGCCAGCGCGCCATTGCACTGGAACGGCGCCAAGTCCGGCCGATCGGAGACCTGCACCAGGCCAAAACTGTCCGAGATTCCTTCCGCAGCGAAGGCCTGGCCTACAAGCTCGGAAAGCTCGGCTGCCAGTGACGTCATGCGCGAACCGGCGTCATGGGACGTAACGGCTCCTGGTCTTGTTGTAGTCGATCTGCGCCGCCGTCATCTGAAAGCCTGCCATCTGCTGGTAGTTCCAGGGCAGCTTGCCGTTGGGAATCTTGATATCGACGTCACCGGGCGCCTGGGTGATGGTCGCCACCGACGCGCCAGGCGCGAAAGTGAATTTCAGCATGTAAAGATGCTTGGAGTAGATCTTGGCGCCTTCATTCACTGCCACGAAATACGGGACCGAATAGGTGGCTGCCTCGCGGGTCGGTGTGCGCGTGGCCCGGAAGGTCAGTTCCAGCGAGGCATGCACCAGCCCTTCCCTGGTGCTGTAGGTGCAGTCGCCCGTCGCGTTGACCAGAGAGACCGTATAGACCTCATTGGCCAGATCAGGGGTGGTGCCGGGACGGAAGAAAGTCACGCTCTGGGTGTCGGCCAGGATGGCGGGTACCGGGCAGATCAAGATCTTGGACGAGCAGCCCAACAGCAGCAACAGGGCGCCGATTGGGGCCAGACGAAGCAGGCGGAAACGCATCAACTCAGGTCTCTCCTTGGGCGCCCATATGGGTGGCGCTTGACTTTTGCCCGCCGCCTGCCCGACTTCTCGCCGGGCCGCCGAATTGGGCGGCGGACCATAACGGGCAGGCACGGGGATGGAAAGCACAGAAAGCCAAAAAAGCCAAGGCTTGCCGGGTTTTAAGGCCGGACTCTGAACCCCCATGGCCGTCTATACCGAGGTCAGTTTTGAGGAGTTGGAACGGCTGCTACAGCGGTACGACATCGGCGAACCCTTGTCCTTCAAGGGTATTGCGGAGGGGATCGAAAATTCCAACTTCTATCTGCAGACCGATCGTGGCGCCTTCATCCTGACCCTATACGAAAAGCGCGTGGCAGGTCAGGACCTGCCCTTTTTTCTGGGGCTGATGGAGCATCTGGCCGGGCGCGGCATCCACTGTCCGCTGCCCGTCAAGACTCGCGATGGGCAGTCCCTGGTCAGCCTCAACCGGCGTCATGCCGCCATCGTCACCTTCCTGACCGGCATCGCACTGCGCCGGCCGGACGCAGCCCATTGCGCCATCGCCGCCACCACGCTGGCGGGACTACACAAGGCGGGTGAGGATTTCACCATGATCCGCAGCAATGCGCTGGGACCAAGGGGTTGGCGGCCGCTGGCGGAATCGATTCACGGCGCCGACAAAATCGAGGACGGGCTGAGCACCTTGATCAACGGCTCATTGGAAGACTTGCTGTCCGCATGGCCAGGCAATCTGCCGGGTGGCGTGATTCATGCCGATTTCTTTCCCGACAATGTGCTGTTCGTGGGCAACCAAGTGGGCGGGGTGATTGATTTCTACTTCGCCTGCAACGACGCCTATGTCTATGACCTGGCGATCATGCTCAACAGCTGGTGTTTCGAACTTGATGGCAGCTTCAACATCACCAAGGGCCAATCGGTCATCAACGCCTATCGCGCAAGCCGCGCCTTGAGCGATGCGGAAATCGCGGCTCTGCCGGTGTTGATGCGTGGCGCTGCGCTGCGCTTTCTTCTCACCCGCACGTATGACTGGCTGAACCCCGATCCCAATGCGCTGGTCAAGCCCAAGGATCCGCGCGAATACGCCAAGAAGTTGCGCTTCCACAGCAAGGTGAAGCACGCGCGGGAATACGGGCTTTGACCAACACTGTCGACATCTTCACGGATGGCGCCTGCTCCGGGAATCCCGGTCCCGGCGGCTGGGCAGCGATCCTGCGCTCCGGTCATCATGAAAAGGAACTGATGGGCGGGGAGAAGTCCACCACCAACAACCGCATGGAATTGATGGCGGTGATTGAAGGACTCAAGGCGCTGAAGCGCGCCAGCACCGTCACCATCCACACCGACTCCCGCTATGTGATGGACGGTGCGTCCAAGTGGCTGACCGGCTGGAAAGCCAAAGGCTGGAAAACCGCCGACAAGAAGCCGGTCAAGAACGAGGATATGTGGCGCGCCCTGGATGCGGAAATGGCGCGCCACCATATCCATTGGGTGTGGGTCGCAGGCCATTCCGGCCATCCGGAGAACGAACGCGCGGATGCGCTGGCACGTGGGGCTATTCCGGGGCCTTCATCGAAGGTCTAATGGGCGCGAGGAGTTTTGCGGCCTGGGCAGGAGCGCCGAGCGACGTGTACAAAACGTACATGAGCGGAGGCGCGACGAACCCAGGACGCAAAAGAACCGCGCCTTAAGTCAACTGCCCGGTATTGAGCATGTACTCCGCGCTCGACACTTCATATGCACCTGGCTGCTCAACATTGACCGACTTCACCACTCCATTGTCCACGACCATGGAATAACGCTGGCTGCGCCTTCCCATGCCGAACTTGCTGGCGTCGAATTCCAGGCCCAAAGCGCGGGTAAAGTCGCCATTGCCGTCTGCAAACATGTGCACCTTGCCGTCCGCCTTCTGGTCCTTGCCCCAGGCGCCCATCACAAAGGCGTCGTTGACTGAAACGCAGGCGATTTCGTCCACGCCTTTGGTCTTGAATGCGTCATAATTGTTGACAAAGCCCGGCACATGCTTGGCCGAGCAGGTGGGCGTGAAAGCACCGGGCAGCGCGAACAGCGCCACTTTCTTGCCGGCGAAGAATGTATCGGTCGAGACAGGGGTGGGCTTTCCGTCTTGCATCTCCATCAATGTGGCGGAAGGAATTTTGTCACCGTTTTTGATTGTCATCGGGAACTCCATTTTCTTGGTCTAGCTTATTTGTGGCGTGGCGGTGATGTTATAATGCCTGGCGATGTAGTCCAGCGCCGCCGCCCCATCGAGCGGAGGCGAAAAATAATAGCCCTGGCCGAATTCGCAACCCAGCCGAGCCAGCAGTTGCGCATCGGCCTCGCTTTCTATCCCCTCCGCAACCACCGCGCGCTTGAGCTCATGCGCCAGGCTGACGATCCCCGATAACATCGCCTCGCCATCGCTGCCGATCTCCGTAGCCCCCTGATCGCTCTCTTGACGGGCAAGGAAGCTTCTGTCGATCTTGACCGTGTCCGCCGGCAAGCTGCGCAGTTCGCTCAAGGTGCTGGCACCGGTGCCGAAATCGTCGATTGAAAGGCCTGCGCCACTGGCGCGGATGCGCGCCATGATCTCGGGCACGCTCCTGTCGGAGGCGATGGCACTTTCGGTCACCTCCAGATTCAGCGTGCCCTCCGCAATGCCACTACCTTCCAGGATCGTCTTGAGCAGGGACAGGAAGCCGTCGTCCTTGAGTTGGCGGCGGGAAAGGTTGACGCTGGCAAACAAAGGCGGCTTGAGCGGGAAGTAGCGTTGCCAATGCGCCAGGTCGGATGCCGCGCGCTCCAGCGCAAAGCGTCCCAGCGCCACGATGAGCCCCGTCTCTTCCGAATGGGCAATGAAATCTGCGGGTGAGATCAGTCCCTTGGCCGGATGGCGCCAGCGCAGCAGCGCTTCAAAGCCGGCAACGCTGCGGTCATCGAGCCTTATGATGGGCTGGTAGAACACATCCAGTTGACCGCCGGCCAGGGCATGCCGCAATTCGCTTTCCAGTGCCACGCTGTCGCCGGGTGCAAGCCGGTCCAACTCCGCGGAATAAAGCCGGGCGCATGCCCCGCCCTGCCCTTTGGCCGCGAGCAGCGCCAGCTCGGCATTCTTGATCAGGGCGAAGGGATCCTCGCTTTCGCCGCCTGCCGCCATGCCAATGCTGCAAGGCGCAAAGACCTCGCGATTTTCCAGCCTATAAGCCCTGGTGCAGGCCTCCGCCATGGCACTGCCGATCACCTGGGCGGGTTGCGTGGGATTGCTGAATACAAAGGCGAAACTGTCGCCGCCGACGCGGAACGGCCGCGCCGTCTCATGGAGGCTTGCCAAACGCTCGGCGATCATTTTCAGGATCGTGTCCGCGCCCTTGTCGCCCAAGCTGGCGTGAATGGCCTTGAATCGGTCCACATCCAAGAGCGCGAACAGGACGTCGCCAAAGCTTGCGCCGAGACCATCCAGCGCCTGCATCAGCGCCACGCGATTTCCCAGTCCGGTCAGCGGATCGACCGGGGCTTTTCGCGGTTGCTCGCCTTCCGGCGACGTAGGGCTGGTTTCCTTGCGCTGTGTAATGTCGGAAATTAGGCCCAGACAATCGGACGGCCCGTCTTGCTCGCTGACAATAGTGGCCCTCAGTTCCAGCCATCGCCAGGTACCGCCCGGCCCCTTGGCACGGAAATCCAGGCGGAAGGCATGTCCCGCCTGCTTGCGATAGGTTTCCAGCGCCTGGGTATAGACTTCGCGATCGTCGGGATGGACATGTCCCAACCAATCACCATGCGACAGCGTGGTTTCATGGGCGGAAAGTCCCATCATTTGCACCGCCTCGACCGAGAGTGTCAAAAGACCCGAGCGGAAATCCAAATCGAAAACACCTTGATGCGCGGCCGCGACGGCGGCGCGGGCAAGGCTGTTGAAAGGCGCATGCGGATCAATGGCGGCCTCGGGTGCGGCCTCTCCCTCCAGCAGCTTGGCGGCATGGGACCCGTGCAGGAAAGGCAGTACCGCAATCTCCTCCGAGGCGATCACCGCCAACGCAAGCAGGATGGCGCCCGCCGCCGCGAACCCACCTGTGGCCGCTGGACCGGTAAGGGTCTCCCCCAGTCCGCCCACCGCAATCACGGCGGCCGCCAACGCCACCAAAGCAAAGGCGCCGGCACTGGGCGCGATCACTTGCGCCGCTTTGTGCCCGCGCCGCCCGCAGTAAACCAGATAGACGGCGACCACCAGGCTTCCCAGCACCACAAGAACGTCAGTCAGTAGCGTCGCAGCCGGCACGCCGACATAGGCAAAGGCGCCCAGAAGGATCAGGCCGAGGCAGGTCAGATCGAACCGGCGCTCATATTTGGGAAAAATATCGCGCACGGGGATGATGGCGTTGGCGAGACGCATTCCCGCCGCCAATGCCAGCACGGTAAGGAACGCCGAAAGACCGTAGGGGCCGCCATATGGCAGGGTCAGGCTCGCATCGAACATGCCGGTGCCCGCCAGCCAGCTGAAAAGCAGCATCAACAGAGTCAGCGCCACCCAGCGCGGCGCGGCATGACCGATCAGGACTGCAAGTCCGCCGGTGATCAGCGCCGCCGCCCCAATCAACGCGCCCACCGCGGTGATGAAGATGGCAAGCTGACGGTTGTGGGCCGACAGCGCCGGCTCCGTCCAGGCTGCCAGGGCAGGCGGGGAATCCGCCGAGCCGACGCGGATGGCAAGACCGACGGTGGAGACCGGCGGCACGATCACGCGCCAGGCGCGGCGGCCATAGGCTGAGGCGGTTTCCACCACCGTTCCGGAATCCGAGCTTGCCACGGCCAGGATGGCGGGACGGGAACGGCGCGGCAGAAGGGAAAGTGCGGCGCGGGGCGGCTGACTGGCCAGGAGTACCCGCGCGGCGGGCCTCACCGTGTCGTTGCTGACTTGGACGATGTACCAGGAAGACCCATCGGCCTCAGTGCCGCCACCCGGCGCGCGATAGGGCGCGAGGTGGGGCTTGAGATCGAGTACATTGTCCAGCTTGCCAAAATTGACCAGGTCGGGCGCCGCCGCGAGCGATGCGCGCGCACTG
>DATHLY010000355.1:0-2065 GCA_035487655.1 Rhizomicrobium sp.
GGTCCGGATGGCGGTGGACGATGCCCGAAACCGGAGAATGGACCGCATCGCCGATCGGATCGGCCGATTCCTCCGGCAACGTCTTCAGTTCTTCCAGAGACGGCAGGAATTGACGCGCAATCGGATCATTGGGATCGGCCGGGTCCACCAGCGACAGAAGATGCGGCGAGACGGACACCGCGTATCTGTGGGCCACGTCCTGAAGAGTCATCTCTTGTGCGCCTTGAAATTGGGCAGAAACACCGTCAACAGCCCGATTGCCGGCAGATAGGCGCACAGCTTGTAGACATAGGTGATGGAGGTGGCGTCCGCCAAAGCCCCCAGCACCGCCGCGCCTATACCGCTGAGGCCGAAGGACAGACCGAAGAACAGGCCCGCGATCATCCCCACCCGTCCCGGCAACAATTCCTGGGCATAGACAACGATAGCCGGGAAGGCCGACGCCATGATCAGCCCGATGACAACCGACAGGATGCCGGTCCAAAACAGATTGGCGTAGGGCAGCATCAGGGTGAAAGGCAGCATCCCCAGGATGGAGAACCAGATCACATATTTGCGTCCGATCATGTCACCAAAGGGACCTCCCAGGAGCGTGCCAACCGCCACCGCGCCCAGGAAGAAGAACAGATGCACTTGCGCGCTTTGCACCGACACACCGAAGGTGTGGATCAGGTAAAAGGTGTAATAGCTGCCGATGCTGGAGAGATAGAAGAATTTCGAGAAGATCAGCGCCAGCAGCACCATCAGCGACCAGAACACTTTTTTGCGCGACAGTTCTGGATGCTTGACATGATGATGGCCCTTGATGCGCGCCAGGCCATGATGCTTGTACCAGGTGCCGACCTGGAACAGGATCACGATGCCCAACAGGGCCAGCCCTGCATACCAGATGATGCTGCGCTGGCCATAAGTCGCCACCAACGCCGCCGCCGTCAGCGGGCTGATCGCCTGGCCGGTATTGCCGCCGACCTGAAACACCGATTGCGCCAGGCCATAGCGCCCGCCGGACGCCATACGGGCCACGCGGCTGGCTTCGGGATGAAACACCGCCGAGCCCAACCCGACCATCATCGCCGCCACCAGGATGACGGGATAGCTGGGCGCCACCGACAGCACGACCAAACCCACCAGTGTCGACACCATGCCGACGGCCAGCGAATAAGGCATGGGCTTCATGTCGGCGTAATAGCCCACCGCCGGTTGCAGCAGAGAGGCGGTGAATTGGAACGCCAAAGTCACCAGCCCGATCTGCGCAAAGCTGAGATGGAATTCGGCTTTCAGGGTGGGATAGATCGCCGGCAACAGCGACTGCATCATGTCATTGAGCAGATGGCCCAGCCCGATCGCGCCCAGCACCACAAAACTCGTGTCGTGGACGATTTTTGCGTCGATTTTCTGGGCCGTTGTCTGGGTCATGGCAGGGGCGAACCCTAATGCTTGCCAGTTTTTTGACCAGCCCTTTCCCCGCAACGCCGCCATGCAACCCGTGCCCCGCCGTCTGATCAGCCGAGCGGCGTCCACAACACGGAATCGATATTCGGGGCGCCGGTTGCCAGCATGACCAGCCGGTCGAAGCCCATGGCCACGCCGCTGGCCTGCGGCATATGGGCCAGCGCCTTGAGGAAATCCTCGTCCAGCGGATAGCGCTGGCCATAGACCCGCTCCTTCTTGGCCATGGCGTTTTCAAGACGCGCGCGCTGTTGCACCGGATCGGTCAGTTCGCCAAATCCATTGGCCAACTCCACGCCACAGACATAAAGCTCGAACCGCTCCGCCACCCGCGAGTCGCGTGGGCTGACCCGTGCGAGCGCCGCCTCGCACACCGGATACTCGTAAAGAATGCAAGGCCGGTCCGCGCCCAATCGCGGCTCGACCCGAAGCGTGAGAATCTTGCTGAACACGTCGGACCAATCATCATCGTCGGAGACCGTGATGCCGCCACGCCGTGCCCGCGACCTGAGCGCTGCGGCATCGCCCTCGCCCGAGGACGACAGGGTGGCAAGAAGATCGATGCCGGCATAATGCGTGAAGGCCTCCGCCACGCTCAACCTGTCGGCCTCGGCAC
>DATHLY010000356.1:0-6049 GCA_035487655.1 Rhizomicrobium sp.
AACGGCGCTGGCAGCCAAGCCGTAGGAAAAACATAGCAACAATTGCAGCCAACCGGATTTGACAGTGAGCAACAGGGCAAACGAGCCCAAGAACCAGACCATGATAAGGCCCGCCTTGTGCAGCAGTCTGGGATCGCCAGCGGGAGCATGGCCTTGGAGAGCCTCGTGGACGCGAGCGCGCACGGTCTTCAGGAATTCCCCCTGGCCGTCGAAAACGACGCGCTCAGGCCGGCATATCGACTGTTCGCCCATGGCCGCTTGCCCGGTCCGTGAAGGTTTGAAGTAGCTCACCTTATATCAGGTGATTTGATTCTGCAGTGTCATTCCGTCATAGGCCGGCTCGACGCCCGGTGGCAGCTCGCGCTTGAGCGCCTCATAATCCAGATCGACATGCATGTTGGTGAGGATGGCCCGCTGGGGCTTCACCCGCGCGATCCATTCCAAGGTGCGGGCGAGATGGGCATGGCTGGGATGGGGCGTGTGACGCAAGGCATCCACGATCCAGCAATCGACATTCTCAAGCGCGGCAAAGGCCTCTTCATCCAGGTGATCGACATCGGGCGAATAGGCAACCGGTCCAAAGCGATAGCCCAGGCTGCTGATGCGGCCATGGCCCTGGCTGAAAGCGCGCACGGGCACTGGCCCGCCATCACCGGCGATTTCGAAAACCGTAAAGGGCCGCGTGATTTCATGTGCATTGAGGATGGGCGGATAGTCGCTGCCGACCGGAGTGGCAAAGCAGTAGCCGAATTTCTTGCGCACGCCGGCAAGCCCATCGAGATCGCTCCACAGATCCAACCGCCGCTTCATGTGCATGACGACCACCCGCAGGTCGTCGATGCCGTGCAGCTGGTCGGCATGGTCGTGGGTGATCAGCACCGCATCCAACCGGCCGACACCGGCCGCCAAGAGTTGCTCGCGCAAGTCGGGCGAGGTGTCCACCAGCAGTCGCGTTTCACCTTCCGACGTGCGGCGGGTCACCAGAACGGAGCAGCGGCTGCGGCGGTTCTTGGGATTTTTGGGATCGCAGGCGCCCCAATAGGGACCGCCCTCGCTCAAGCGCGGGACGCCACCCGAAGAGCCACATCCCAAGATGCGTACCTCAAGCGTCATGCGGGGCGTTGGACTTTGGGGAAGAGTCGGAAAAAATTCCCGGTCGTGGCCTTTGCCAACTCGGCGTCGGATACGCCTTTGAGATCCGCCAGCATCTTTGCGGTATGCACCACAAAGGCCGGTTCATTGGTCTTGCCCCGGTGCGGCACCGGCGCCAGAAAGGGCGCGTCAGTTTCCACCAGCAGCCTTTCCAAGGGCACGGTCTCGATTACATCGCGCAAGGCACGGGAATTCTTGAAGGTGGCGATCCCCGACACCGAAATATAGAGCCCCAATTCCAGCGCCGCATCCGCCAGCTTTTGCGTGCCCGTGAAGCAGTGGATCAGGCCGGCAAAGCGCCCCTTCGCCATTTCATCGCCCAGAATATCGATGGTGTCGTCATCGGCGTCACGGGTATGCACGATCACCGGCAACCCGGTCTTGCGCGCCGCCGCGATATGAGAACGAAAATTCTTCTGCTGAGGCCCGCGCGGCGAGTGTTCGTAATAATAATCCAGCCCCGTCTCGCCGATCCCCACCACTTTGGGATGTGGGGTCTCGCGAATCAGCGCCGCCTCATCGTCCAGCAATTCCTTTTCGGATTCGTGGGGATGGACGCCGACGCTGCACCAGACATTGGGGAATTTCTCGGCCACCGCTATTACGCCGGAAAAGCGTTTCAATTCGGTGCCGATGCTGAGACAGACGCCCACACCGGCCTCGGTGGCGCGCGCCACCACCTGATCCACCTGCCCGGCATAGTCGGGAAAATCCAGATGACAATGGCTGTCGACAAGAAGAGGACAGGAAGGCATTGATGACGCCATTACAACGCACCGCCCCGCGCGGCCCGCGAAAGATCGCGCGCCGTGTTCAGCACAACTTGTCGCGGCTCCAGGTTGAGAGCGACGGCGCGGCCAAAGCTTTGTTCGATGCGGCCATGCAACGCCACCCACCGGTCCAGCCCGGTCCCGCCGCCATGTGCCTTGGCGCGGATACGGTCCGACAGGGATTGGCTGAGGAATTCGCCGAACTGCTCAAGCCCGTCACGGACGCGGAACAATTTTTCCCCCAGGCTCAGAAGCGCCAGAATGTCCGGTTCTCGCGCCTGATCGATCAGCCGGTCGGCCTCCTGGGCCAGCTCCGCACCGTCCCCGGTTGCCAAGGTCAGGGCCGCGCCGATGCTGCCCCCCGCCACCCGCGCCAGCGAGACACGTTCGGGGCCACTGGAATCGGGCAGCTCGCGCGCCAACATCTTTTCCAGCGTGGCGTCGTCCAGCGGCCTCATCTCCAGCCGCCGGCAGCGCGAGCGGATGGTCGGCAGCAGCCGCCCCGGCGTGTTGGAGAGAAGCAGCAGCATGGCATGGGCCGGCGGCTCTTCCAGCATCTTGAGCAGCGCATTGGCGGCGTTGTCATTCATGTCGTCGGCGGTGTCGACGATGGCGATGCGCCAGCCGCCCGCGCCGCTGGTCATGCCAAAGAAATTCGCGAGCTTGCGGATCTCATCCACGGCCAACACGGTCATCAGCTTGCCGGTCTTGGGATTGAGGGCACGCTTAAGCACCAGGAGGCCCGGATGGGATCCTGCCGCTACCTGGCGGGCCGCCGGATGATTTTCTGGAATCGACAGGTTGTCCGGGCCCGCGGCAGTGGCGCCATGCGCCAGCAGGTAGCGCGCGATCCGGTATGCCAGTGTGGCCTTGCCGATGCCCGGAGCGCCGGTGATCAGCCAGGCGCTTGGCGGCCGTCCCGAACGGATGGCGCGCGCGGCCCTTCCCAAGGCCTCGTCCTGGCCCAAAAGCGCATGGATTTCGCGGGGATGGGCAAATCCCTCGATCCGGTCGCCGTCGCTGGGGTCGGCAGTGCGCTTGGCCATACTAGTGTCGTGGTTTCGAAGTTCGCAATGCCATTGATATCAGGCTCTGGGCGAACTTCGAAACCAAAACGACACTAGGATTCAATAAGTTACTAGTTTCCCGACTTCGAAATTCGCCCGCAATTCGATATGGGGATCATGCGAATTTCGAAATCGGGAAACTAGGGTCTTATAGAGCCAAACGCCTCAGAGATCGAAACGGCGGCTGATGGCGGCCCAGATCGCTTCGGCCACCTGGTCCTCGGTTCCACCCGCGTCGATCACCCGGCAGCGATCGGGATTACGCCGGGCGATATCCAGAAAGGATTGGCGCAGTCTTTCATGGAAGTCGGCGCCAAACTTCTCGAAGCGGTTTTCGGCATTTCCGCGCGTCAGCGCCCGCTGCAATCCCAGCTTGGCATCCAGGTCCAGGATCAGAGTCAGGTCGGGTTGAAAATCATCCAGCACCGCGCTGTCGATGCGGCGGATGGTTTCGCGGTCCAGCCCGCGGCCCGCGCCCTGATAGGCGAAGGTGGAATCGCTGAACCGGTCCGAAATCACCCAAGTCCCTTGGACCAGCGCCGGCCCGATCGTGCACCTCACATGATCGGCCCGCGCCGCATAGGCCAAAAGCGTCTCGGTAATGGCATCCCAGCGGCCAGGCTCACCCTCAACCATCAGCTTGCGAATTTCTTCCGCGCCTTGGGAGCCGCCCGGCTCGCGCGTCGCCAATGCGCGTATCCCCATTGCATCCAACGACGCTGCCAGACGCCGAATCTGGGTCGATTTGCCGGTGCCCTCGCCGCCCTCCAGCGTAATGAAACGTCCAGCTGCCAATCCTGGGGTCACTTTTTCCAGAGGCGCTGGAGGGAATTCAGCATGCTGCCGAAAATGCCCACTTCGGCCACCGGCTGAGTGGCATAAACGGGCACGGTCAGGTTGGGAAATTCCGGCGCCGTCACGGTCAGCGTGCCGACCTTCTGGCCAGATTGGATGGGCGCCTTTAGGTTCGCATCAGGCTTGACCACCGTCTTCATACCGGCGCGGGAATCCACCTGCATGGTGACGTTGAGCGGACTCTTCGCCGTCACCGGCACGCTGGGTTCCTTGCCGTTCATCAGAGTGACACTGCCGACCACCTGGTTGGCCTTAAGAATGGGATAGGAGCGGAACTCGCGGAACGCGAGTTCCATCACGCGGCCGGCTTCCTCAGCACGACGGATATTGGGGAAATAGTCATTGTGATACTGGGGATAGCGCAATCCGTTCAGAACCAGGATTAAGCGCTGGTCACCGCGCTTGGTCGAAATGGTGATGCCATAGCCGGCCGCATCGGTATGCCCGGTCTTGAGGCCATCGGCCCCAGGAAGACTCCCAAGCACCAAGTCGCGGTTGGGCTGGTGAATATTGTGCCAGACGAATTCACGCTCGCTGAAATAGTGATAGAGGTCCGGATAGGCATTGATGATGTGGCGCGACAGCTTGGCCAGGTCGAGCGCGCTCATCATCTGGCCCGGCGGATCGGGCAGCCCATCGGGATTGACAAAGGTGGACTGGTCCAAACCCAACTCCTTCGCCCGCTTGTTCATCAAGTTCACAAAGCCTTCAACCGTGCCGCCCAGCGCCTCGGCCACAACCACACAGGCATCGTTACCGGACTGGATGACGATGCCGCGGATCAGGGATTCCACCGGAATGCGCGAGCCCAGCTCCACGAACATCTTGGAGCCCTGGGTACGCCAGGCGCGCTCGGAAACCGGAAATGTATCCGTCAATTTGACGCGGCCATCCTTGATGCGCTGGAACAGGAGATCGATGGTCATCAGCTTGGACATGGACGCAGGCGGCATCGGCGTCATGCCGTCCTTCTGCCATAGCACTTGGCCGGTTTGGGCATCCATGATCAGCCCGTGTTCGGCGCCGGTTTCGATGGCGGCCTGAGCCGGCACGGCCAGTGCGACAAGGGCGAACAAGCAAAGCGGGAAAAGACGGCGAAGCATGGCGTCTCCGAAAAAGGTTACTGGTCTACGACAATACGGGCGTCGTTGGCGCCCGCGCCGGTGATGCGGGAAAGGGCCGCATCAGCGTCCGCTACCGAAGTCAGCGGGCCGCTGCGCACTCTATAGAGGGTCTGTCCAGCCCGTTGAAGAGTGGAAATCCGCAAGTCGCCACCGACCTTGTTCAACAGCGTCTTGGCATTCTCCAGCTTCGAAAATGCCCCGAGTTGGATATAGAGATGGGTCACCGGCGGAACGGGAACCCGCGTCACCTGCCCTGAAGGCTGGTTGTCGGCAAACATCGCGGCGGGAATGGAGGTTGGTTTCGGCAAGGATGCCCTGCGGACGGGTGGCGCCACGGTGGCACCCGGCACCACGCCCAGGGCGGCGACATCGACCTTGCCGCTGGGTGCCGCCGGCAGGGCGCTGGCAATGGCGGGCGGGGTCTCCGGCGTCGGCGGTGCGCCATTGAGATCGGCGCGCCCCAGATAGGTGACCCGAACCCGGGCCGTGCCGGTTTGCACCACGTCCAGCAGTTCGGCCGCGCGTTTGGAGAGATCTATGATGCGGCCGCGTGCATAGGGCCCGCGATCGTTAACCCGTACAATGAGGGACTTGCCGTTGTCGAGATTGGTGACCCGCACATTGACCGGCATGGGTAGGGTCTTATGCGCGGCGGTCAAGGCATTGCCGTCATACATTTCGCCATTGGCAGTCGACTTGCCGTAAAAATCGGGTCCATACCAGGAGGCGATCCCAGTTTCGTCATAGTCAGGCTGCTCGCGCGGATAGTACCAGATACTGTCGACTTGATAGGGCTGGCCAATCTTATAGACCCCGGCATTGGGGGGAACGATCACCACATTGTTCGGCGCGGGGGGCAGTGGTTTGGGGGCGGTGGAACAGGCGGCAGCCAACATGGCCAAGCTGGCGCAAAAGGAAAGACGAACGGCAGGCCGCATCGAATCGGTCCGGGGTGACCGTCCGAAACTAGCGGGGTAGGGAGCGATCCGCAAAGCGGTCAAAACAGTGCACGGGACCTGCTCTCAGCCAGCGGCGGACGCCTTTTCACGTACAAAAAACAGGCCACTGCCTGTTTTCCGCA
>DATHLY010000357.1:0-2575 GCA_035487655.1 Rhizomicrobium sp.
ACCGTCTGCAGCCCGCCGTCAATCTCGCGCGCAATCTTCGCCGAACCGTCTGATAATTCCAGGCTATGCGCGAAGGTGCCCTGGCCCCAGCCCAGCAGCGCCGCCAGCATCTGGCCGGTCTGGTTGGAATCATCGTCGATCGCCTGTTTGCCGGCGATCACCAGCCCAGGCTGTTCCTCCGCCACGATAGCCCTCAGAATCTTGGCAACCGCCAGCGGTTCGACCTCGCCTTCGGTCTTCACCAGAATGCCCCGGTCGGCGCCCATGGCCAGCGCGGTGCGGATGGTCTCCGCCGCCTGGGCCGGGCCGATGGATACGGCAATCACCTCTGTCGCCTTGCCTTTTTCCTTCAGGCGCACCGCCTCTTCGACGGCGATTTCATCGAACGGGTTCATGGACATTTTGACATTGGCGAGATCCACGCCGGTTTGATCCGCTTTGACACGAACCTTGACGTTGTAGTCGATCACCCGCTTCACGGGCACCAGGACCTTCATGGATGTACGGATCCCCCGAAACGGCCGGCATGACCTTGGGCCAGCCTGTTGTTGTGCGGCGCAAAAAGTAGGCGCGGGGCTTGCGGCCTGTCAACGAAGGGTCTGCCGGTCGGCCGGAACTCTTTATTGCAACGCAGCATTATCATGCGTCATTACGCCACAGGAGTCTGAGTCTGCCCCCTCCGGTCTTCGCTGGCCCTAGGGCCAGCTACGACCACCTCCCCCGCCAATGCGCTTACGCGCATGCGGGGGAGGCGGGTCTGGGCTCGCTGTGAGAAGGGGCGGTGGTTTAGGGATTGACCAGTTCTACTTGCACCACGTCGGTGCGGGCGACGTTGAAAGCCGCCGCGCAGATGCCGAGATAGAATTCCCAGTTGCGCAGGAAGCGTTGGTCATGGCCCAGCGCCATGACCTCTTCGCTGCGCGCCTGCATGCGCTGCGACCATTCGCGCAAGGTGCGGGCGTAATCCTTGCCGAAGGAAAAGGCCTCGGCGAATTTGAGGCCGGCCTTCTCGGCTTCCTCGCGGAAGCGGCCCAGCGACGGCAGCATGCCGCCCGGAAACACATAGTGGCGGACAAAGTCGCTGCGGGTGCGATAGCCTTCGAACAGCTCGTCGCGGATGGTGATGGTCTGGACGACGGCGCGGCCGCCCTGCTTCAGCCGCTCGGCGATGACCGCGAAATATTGCGGCCAGTAATGTTCGCCCACCGCCTCGAACATCTCGATCGAGACAATGTTGTCGAATGTGCCCTGGGATTTGCGGTAGTCCTGGAGCCGGATGTCGGCGGCGCCTTTCAGCCGCTCGGTGGCGAAAGCGTGCTGAGCCGGTGAAATGGTCAGGCCGGTGACATGATGTTCGCAGGCCGCGGCCCGTTCCGCGAAGCCGCCCCAACCGCAGCCGATTTCCAGTACCGAGGATTTCGGCTTGAGAAATTTTCCCAGGATGCGGCCATATTTGTTCTGCTGCGCTTCTTCCAGGCATTCTGTGCCTTGGGCGGCGCCGGCATAGAGCGCCGAGGAATAGGTCATGCTGCGGTCGAGCCAGAGGCGATAGAAGTCGTTGCCGACATCGTAATGCGCCTTGATATTGCGGGCCGAGCCGGCCACCGAATTGCGCCGCACCAAGGCATTGTGAATCACAAAGCCGATGCGGTTGCAAAAATTGCCGTCGGAGAAATTCTCCAGATGGTCGAGGTTGAGCAGGAACACGCTGACCAGGGACTCGATATTGTCGGTATCCCAACTGCCCGCGATATATTCCTCGCCAAGGCCGATATCGCCGCGCGCCATGATCCGGCGCAGCACGTCCCAGCTGTGAACGGCAAAACGCGCCTCGGGGCCCGGATGCAGGCCTCGGATGGTGGTTTCCTCGCCATTGGGCGCGATGAAATGCAAGGTGCCATATTCCAGCCCGCCAATGGCCCTGCGCCAACTTTTCTCGACAAAAGATGCGGGAATGAGGCTCATATCTTCCTCGCGAATTTGGGCGATTATAGCGGCGCTGGCGGACGAACTTAAGAGGCGGCAGGCGCCGGCGCGGCGAAGCCGGCAGGTCGGGGATATTTTCGCTGCACCGCATCGAAGGTTTCCGCCGGCTCCGACCAGGGCACGCTGGCGCCCATTTGGCGGGCAATGGCGACCGCGCTGGCGAGGCCGTCCTCGTGAAAGCCATGGCCCAGATGGGCGCCGCAGAACCAGGTGCCGCGCGCGCCCTGCAGAGCCTTGAGCCGGCCTTGGGCAGCGATGGCGGCCTGGTCGAACACAGGGTGATCGAATTCCGTCTGGTCGAAAACCAAATGCGGCGCGATCTGGCGTCCCGGATTGAGGCTGACGAACAGCGCAAAGCGCTCGTCGATGCCCTGCAGGCGGTTCATCCAATAGCTCACGGACAATTTGGGATGAGTGAGATCCCCGTCCGAGGAATAGACCCAGCTCGCCCAGCAGCGCCGCCGCCGGGGCATGACGCTTTCGTCCCGGTGGAGCACGGCGACGTTTTTCTGATAGCGGAATGCCGACAGGGCGGCGCGCTCCTCCTGTCCCGCGTCCGCAAGCAGGGCCAGCGCTTCGTCGCCATGAC
>DATHLY010000358.1:0-3653 GCA_035487655.1 Rhizomicrobium sp.
GAACTCGCGACACAAAAGACCCGCTACCGGTCCATGTCGTGGCGGGACGAGTAAAAAACCAGCGCCATCAAACCTGCGCCCAGCGCAATCGTGACCACGATTCCCAGCACCAAAAACAGCCAGCCCCAGCCGCTCATATGAACGCCGGCCATGGAGGTCCAGACCTTCACCGCATACCAGAGCGAGACGAAGAAGAAGCCCAGCAAGGCCGCCAGCGCGATCCATCCCGCCGCAGAAAGCCGCGAATTCTGGTCCTTTTCGGGGCCGTTCATCTTCAAGTCCCAATCCTAAAAACCGAATCCTAGTCTCATTTCCCCTGCAAAAAAGCCCCAATCGGCGTAAAGATTCGGAAGCGCATGATTCGTTTCCTCCGGGAAACACCCGAACAAGGGAAGTCGCGAAATGGACCGCAAGAAATTCATCACCGGTTTGGTGGCGCTGGGGACAGTGCCGACGGCCGCAGGCTCGCTGCTCAGTATCCTGCCTGCCAACGCCGCCGACGCGCCGCCGGCCCAGGACAGCGCGCACGATCTCAAATACACCGCCAACGAGGTCACCCAGGCCGGCGCGGATTTCTTCGGCATCACCACCGAAGCGATGGCCAAGGCCGTGCAGCATGTGTTCGGCGACCTGGGCGAGCCGGACGCCTATATCAAGGGTGATGAAGGCTCCGGCGCCTTTGTGGTGGGCTTGCGCTATGGCTCGGGCTGGCTGGTCCGCAAGACTCGCGAGCCCAAGAAGGTCTATTGGAAAGGCCCCTCGATCGGTTTCGATGTGGGCGCCGACGCCTCCAAAGTTTTCACTCTGGTCTACAATCTCCGAGAGGATCGCCGGCTGATTCAGCGCTTCCCAGGCGTGGAAGGCAGCTTTTATCTGGTGGCGGGATTGGGCGTGAACTATCAGCGCAGCGGTGGGGTGACGCTGGCGCCCATTCGCAATGGCGTGGGCCTGCGGGCTGGCGTCAATGCGCATTACCAAGTCTACAGCGATAGACGAGACTGGTTTCCTCTTTAGCCGCGGTTCTTTTGCGTCCTGAGTGCGTCGCTCGTCGCTCACGTGCGTCTTGTACGCATTGCTCCTGCTCAGGCCGCAAAACTCCTCGCGGCTTATGGGTCTTAGGCCGTAGCTTCTTCTGTTTTCGTATCCACATGGCTGCCGCCGCCCACCGCAGGCAAGTAGAGCAACAGCATCGCCGCGACATAGGTGGAGGAGAAGGTTCCCACCACGATGCCGAACAGGATGGCGATGCTGAAGTTCAACAGCACCGCTCCGCCGAACAATAGCGGGATCACCGACAGAGCCGTCGCCGCCGACACCAAGGTGGTGCGGGTCGCGATCTGGTTGGTCGACAGGTTGATCATATCGACCAGCGCCATGCGCTTGTATTTGCGCCGGTTCTCGCGCAGCCGGTCGAACACCACCACCGTGTCGTTAATTGAATAACCGGCCAGCAACAATAACGCCGCCACCGTGTTGATGTTGAAGTCGATGGCATAGCCGACCCAGCTGAGGAAGGAATAAAAGCCCGCCGTGACGAACACGTCATGGCCGGTGGCGATCAAGGCGCCCACGCCATACTGCCATTCAAAGCGCACCGCGACATAAATCGAGATCATCGCCACCGCCAGGATGGTGGCGAGGATGCCGTCATTCAGAAGCTCGCCGGAAACTTTGGGACCCACCACTTCGGTGCGGCGATACTGATAGGCCGGTCCCAGCTTGGCCTTGATCTCGCGCGCCACCGCCTGGTCAGCTTCGTTCTGGTCGACGCCCTTCCCCGCCGATCTGGGCTGGATGCGGATCATCACGCAGCTGTTGGCGGGCTGGTCGCATTCTCCGCCGCCGAAAGATTGCAACTGGGATTCCGGAAAGCCCAAACTGTTTACGTCTTGCCGCATCTTGCCGATGTCGATCACCTGCGCCGATTTCACTTCCATCAGCACACCGCCGGTAAAGTCGATGCCCAGGCTGAAGCCGTGCAGCCAGATGGAAAGGATGGAAATCACCACCAGCAGGCCGTCCAGGCCGAAGGCCCAGAAGCGATATTTGACGAAATCGACATTGGTGGTCTCGGGGATGAACCGCAGCAGCGGCATGGGCTTAAGGCCTTTCAAAAAGCGGGGCGAACCTACAGGGCGCGGCCCCCCCAAACAAGCGGCCCGGCACCGCCTCTGCCCATGGCCGAAACGCCCGGTTCTGCTAGAGTTTCCTCCGTCACAAGAGGAAACGACGCATGAAAAAGTCCCTGTTTTGCGCCCTGACCGTCCTGGCCGCCCCAGCGCTGGTGCAAACGGCCTGGGCCGAGGCCCCTGCCCCCGTGATCGACAATGAGCGGGTCACGGTGCGCGACATCGCGCTGGAGCAGGGCAAGCCGGGACCCGCGATCGAGCATGCCGGGGACTATGTCGTGCTGTATGTCAAAGGCGCGCGTATCCGCGCCGCCAACGGCAAGGTCGCCAATCATGCGTCGGGCAGCGCCGATTTTGGTCATGGCGGCACGACCAGCGACACCGCCACCGGCGGTGCGGCGCATGAGGTGGTCGTGGACTTGAAGGACGCGCCCTCCAAGACGGTCCCCAACACCACCGGCCTGCCGCCCGCTTTCCCGCGGCCGGGCTCCAAGAAAGTGTTTGAGAACGACAAGGTGCGGGTGTGGAATTATGCCTGGCAGCCAGGCAAGCCCACGCCGATGCATTTCCACAATACCGAAGTGGTGCTGACTTATCTGGGTGACGGCGATGTCGCCTCCACCACCCCGGACGGCAAGAAGACCGTCACTCACCACAATCCCGGCGATATCGTTTTCAATACCGCCAATCGCAGCCACTCCGAAGAGCTGGTCAAGGGTGAGCAATCCGGCATCATGATGGAATTGAAATAGTCACAACCCACAGTCACAACAATGGGAGGCATTCATGATCAAGAAACTGCTTCTGGCGTCCGTCATCCTGGGCGCGTCCATTCCGGCCTTCGGCGCCGCCATGCTCGATCCCACCCACGCCATCGGGCTGATGCCCGACCAGATCCAATGGAAGAAGGGCGAGGCCAGCGACACCGCCTGGCCGATCGGGGATCCGACCAAGCCGGGCGCCTGCCTGGAATTGATCAAATGGCATCCCAACCATTTCAGCCATCCGCATTATCACAGCCATGCCCGCTATGCGGTGGTGATCGACGGCACCTGGTGGGTGTCCACCAGCAATGTCTATGACCCGGAGCACAATACTGTGCCCTATCCCAAAGGTTCGGTGCTCACGGATTTGGTGAAGGGCGTGCATTATGACGGCGCCAAGCCGGAGACCGGCGACGGCACCGTGGCGATCTTTATGGATTGCCCGCTGGACGGCACGCCGGCCGAGGTCAAGCCGTAGCCGGGGGCCTTGGCAGCATATACGTGATGGCGGCGGAGACGATCAGAGCCACCGCCATCATCACATAGGAGGCGCCGGGCGAGCCGGTGATGGCATTCAACCGCCCCACGCCATAGGCGCCGACAAAAGAACCAAGCGCTCCCATGCTGTTGATCAGAGCGATGGCGCCGCCCGCCACATTGCGCGGCAAACTCTCGGCCAGGTAAGCGAAAAAAGGGCCATAGGGCGCATACATCATCGCACCCGCGATCACCAAGAGCACAAAGCTGGCCCAGAAGTTGG
>DATHLY010000359.1:0-3435 GCA_035487655.1 Rhizomicrobium sp.
CATCGAGCAGAAGACCACCTCCAAGAATCCCCGCTCCACTGTCGGCACCGTGACGGAAATCTACGACTATCTGCGCCTGCTGTTTGCCCGTGTCGGCGTGCCCTATTCGCCCGCCACCGGCCTTCCCATCGAAAGCCAGACGGTCAGCCAGATGGCCGACCGCATATTGGCGCTGCCGGAAGGCACGCGCCTTTACCTCTTGGCGCCCATCGTGCGCGGCCGCAAGGGCGAGTACCGGAAAGAACTGGCCGAGCTTCAGAAGAAGGGGTTCCTGCGCGTCAAAGTGGACGGCAAGTTCTATGATATTGGCGCGTCTCCAACCCTCGACAAGAAACTCAAGCATGACATCGAGATCGTGGTCGATCGCATCGTAGTCAAGCCGGACATTGGCAACCGCCTGCCGGATTCCATCGAAACCGCGCTGAATATGGCAGATGGCTTGCTGGTGGTGGAATTCGCCGACGAAAAGGAAAAGGACGGCCCCCGCAAGGATCAGCAGCGCCAGATGCTGTTATCGTCCAAATTCGCCTGCCCGGTTTCCGGCTTCACCATCCCGGAAATCGAGCCTCGGCTGTTTTCTTTCAACAACCCTCATGGCGCATGTCCGGAATGCGACGGTTTGGGGGTGCAGAATTATTTTGATGAGGCGCTGGTGGTGCCGGACGAAAGCGTGTCCTTGCGCAATGGCGCCGTCGCGCCTTGGGCCAAGTCGTCCTCGCCCTATTACCTGCAGACCTTGGAAGCGTTGGCCAGGCATTACAAATTCTCGATGAACGAACCATGGGAAGACCTGCCCAAAAAGGCGCGGGACGTGATCCTGCATGGTTCGGGCGAGGAAGTGATCAAGTTCACCTATGACGACGGCATGCGCCGCTACGACACCAAGAAGGAATTCGAGGGCGTCATCCCCAACATGGACCGCCGCTATGGCGAGACCGACAGCGCCTGGGTGCAGGAAGACCTGGAGCGTTTCCAGGCGGAAGCGCCGTGCGAGGTCTGCAAGGGCTATCGCCTCAAGCCCGAGGCGCTGTCAGTCAAGATCGGCGGCCTGCATGTCGGCCAGGTTTGCGAAAAATCCATTCGCGACGCCGATCAATGGTTCCGCGACATCGACAAGAAGTTGAGCAGGCAGCAGCAGGAAATCGCGGTGCGGATCCTCAAGGAAATCCGCGCCCGGCTGAAATTCCTCAACAATGTCGGCTTGAACTATCTCACTTTGGCGAGAGCCTCGGGTACCCTATCGGGCGGGGAAAGCCAGCGCATCCGGCTTGCGTCCCAGATCGGTTCGGGTCTCACCGGCGTGCTCTATGTTCTGGACGAGCCCAGCATCGGGCTGCATCAGCGCGACAATTCCAAGCTGCTGGACAGCCTCAAGGGCTTGCGCGACATGGGCAACACCGTGCTAGTGGTTGAGCATGACGAGGATTCCATCCGCCAGGCTGATCATGTCATCGACATGGGTCCGGGCGCGGGCGTGCATGGCGGCCATATCATCGCGCAAGGAACCCCGGCCGACATCATCGCCAACAAGAAGAGCCTGACCGGAAAATATCTCAGCGGCGCGGAATTCATTCCGATTCCGGCCCTGCGCCGCAAGGCGATCCATAACCGCTGGCTAAAGGTGGTCGGCGCACGCGGCAACAATCTCAAGAATGTCACAGCGCAATTCCCGCTGGGAACACTCACCTGCATCACCGGCGTCTCCGGTGGCGGCAAGTCCACCTTGACCATCGAAACCCTCTACAAGGCGGCGGCGCGAAAGCTCACCCAGGCGCGCGAGCATCCCGCACCCCATGATCGCATCGAGGGCCTGGAATTCCTGGACAAGGTCATCGACATCGACCAGAGCCCGATTGGCCGCACGCCCCGCTCCAACCCGGCCACCTACACCGGCGCATTCACTCCTATCCGCGACTGGTTCACCGAACTGCCGGAAGCCAAGGCGCGCGGCTATGCCCCCGGACGCTTCAGCTTCAATGTCAAGGGCGGACGCTGCGAGGCCTGTCAAGGCGACGGCGTCATCCAGATCGAGATGCATTTCCTGCCCGACGTCTATGTCCAATGCGACGTCTGCGGAGGCAAGCGCTACAACCGCGAGACACTGGAAGTGAAATTCCGCGACCATTCGATCAGCGACGTGTTGGATATGACCGTGGAAGCCGGCGCCGAGCTGTTCAAGGCCGTACCCTCCATCGCGGAAAAGCTTGAGACGCTGAAGCGCGTCGGCCTGGGCTATATCTCCATCGGCCAGCAAGCCACCACGCTCTCGGGCGGCGAAGCCCAACGCGTAAAGCTATCCAAGGAACTGTCGCGCCGCGCCACCGGGCGCACGCTCTATATTCTGGATGAGCCCACCACCGGGCTGCATTTCCATGACGTGAAGAAGCTCTTGGAAGTTCTGCAGGAGCTGGTGGACCAGGGCAACACGGTGATCGTGATCGAGCACAATTTGGAAGTGATCAAGACCGCGGATTGGATCGTGGACTTGGGACCTGAAGGCGGCGACGGTGGCGGCGAGATCGTGGCCAGCGGCACGCCGGAAGAGGTGGCTAAGAATGCCCGCTCCTATACCGGCCAATATCTCAAGTTGCTGTTGAAGAACGCACAGATCAGAAATCCGGCCAAGAAGCTGAAAGCGGCGGAATAGTCAGACCGCGATATCCAGCGCCGGCTCGTCCTTCAGCGCCCGCCACACCGAAACGCTGGCGCCCGCGAACAGGCCCACCACCAGCGGCGAGATGAGAAAGCCCAGCCCACTGATCAAGGGCAACACATCGCGCGCCCGCATGATGGCCGCGAGCATCTGCACCTGCTCGCTGCCGCCGGCGGCATGGGCCGGTGCGCGGCCCGCAAGAACCAGCTCCAGGCCGGTGAACAACAGCAGGATGGGGCCAAACACCGCCAACAAGACCGCCAGCAGCCGCCAGTAATTTCCCGCCGACAGCATCCAGGCGCGGCGCAGTACCGGGACGTTCTCCGCCACCGCGATGGTGGGCAAAAGCACGAAGAAACGCGGCATGGCGAGCAACACGACGCAGTAGAAGATCAGCAGCATCAGGGCCGGACCGGCGGACTGCGGCAGCCGCGCGCCGGCCACCGCGAAAACTGCGTCCGCCACGACGAAGGCTGGAAGCACAAGCACCAGGATCACGCCGATGAAGGCTACAAGTGCGCGAAACATCCGCCATTCCAGATTGCCGAAGGCAAAATGCGCGATTGCCGGAGCGGACCGCGCGCCCAGCGCCAATTGCACCACGGCCACGAACATCACCGCGTAAAGCAGCAGCGCCGCAACCAGATAGCCCAGCATCATCAGCATGCTGGGACCCAGCGCGGCGACATTGCCGCCCGCCATCGCATCGATGAAGTCGTTGTAATAGTGCTGCAGCGAGAAAAAACCCATGATGGTGGCCAGCACCATCGGCACCCAGATCA
>DATHLY010000360.1:0-2910 GCA_035487655.1 Rhizomicrobium sp.
ATTGCCAGAAAAACAGATAGGGGCTGATGGTGGTGCCGAAGATCGCCACGATGGTGGTGGCCGCGCTTTCGGTCAGGTTGGGATGAAGCCCGATCATGCCGGCGCCGATCTCCTTCCAGTCCAGCGGCAGCAAAAACATGATCGCGACATAGGCAAA
This sequence comes from Rhizomicrobium sp., assembly GCA_035487655.1. Classification (GTDB taxonomy): domain Bacteria; phylum Pseudomonadota; class Alphaproteobacteria; order Micropepsales; family Micropepsaceae; genus Rhizomicrobium. The sequence continues at coordinate 158 of DATHLY010000360.1, forward strand.
CAGGCTGAAGGTCAGCACCATCAGGAAGCGGGCATAACGGCGATAGGGAATGAAAAGCTGAAGCCCCAGCGACAGGAACGCGAAAAATAATGTGAAGGCATGCTGGTTGAATCCCATCACCAGCTTGGCTGCTTCGCCCATTGCCGCCAGGTCCGCGCCGACATTGATGGTGTTGGCGATGAACAACAGGACCAGCAGGGCCATCACCAACGGGCGTGGCATCACCTGGGCCATGTTCGAGGCCAGCCCCCGGCCGGTGACGCGTCCCACCAGGGCGCTGATCATCTGGATCGCCGCCATCAGCGGAAATGTCAGCACCATGGTCCAGAGCAGATTGAAGCCGAACTGCGCCCCACCCTGGCTGTAGGTGGCGATGCCGCTGGGATCGTCGTCGGCGGCGCCGGTGACCAAACCGGGCCCCAGCTGCTTGAGCAGCGGGGCGGAGTGCAAACGCGTCCGCAGCCCGGACTTGGCTTTTTTGTCAGACATACCGGTCAAAATGGGGTCGCTGGGAACCTAAGTGCGTAGTAGAATGAACGCGCGAGGGCGAAATGGAGATTAGCATGACTCGCACTCTTTTGATTGCCGCGCTGTTGTGGGCCCCCATGCCGGCCCTTGCGCAACCCTACCAACCCTATCCGCCCAAACCCATCCCCAACGAACCGCCCTGCCTGCGCGAACGCAACATCTATGATTTCCACCCCGTTCCGGGGAACCGCTCGCTGGTCGTCATCGACCTGGCGCGCCAGCGCTATCGTCTGAACTTCATGGGCGTCTGCTACAACCTGCAATATCATCTGGGCGTCGGCTTCAGGACTCATGGCGTGGGCGGCCTGTCCTGTGTTTCCAAGGGCGATTCCGTGATCGTACGCGACGTGGTGACTCCCGCGCCATGCATCATCAAGGATATCCAATACCAGACGGCCGCGATGGACCAGGCCGACGCCGCGGCGGCGGCCGAGGCCAAGGAGCGGCATTAGGCACTTAGGTCCTGAATCGGCTAATGAAGTCGTCCTCCCCCTGCACGCGCGAGCGCGTTCGCATGGGGGAGGTGGCGTAGCTGGCTCTCGAGCCGTGAGGCCGAGAAAGCAAAGCTCCAGTGGAGCTTTGCGCGGCCGAACGCCGGAGGGGGCAATTTGCGCGGCTATTTTGGTGTTGGCGTCGAAGGCGTTTCCAAGCCGATGAACCTGGGAAACCTGGTCCGGATCGCGCACGCCTTTGATGCCAGCTTTTTCTTTTCCATCGCGCCTAAGCTGAAATTGTCCGACGCCAATAGTGACACCTCGCGTGCGCACGGCGCGTTGCCTTTCTATTCCTTCGACAAGCCTGAGGATTTCCGGCTGCCCTTGGGCTGCCGCCTGGTGGGGGTGGAGATCACTGACGACGCGGTCGAATTGCCGCGTTTCCGGCATCCGATGTGCGCCGCCTATGTCTTCGGCGCTGAGCGCTATTCGCTCTCACCCCTGATGCTGTCCTTGTGCGAATTTGTGGTGAAAATTCCCACGCGCTTTTCCATCAATGTCGGCATGGCGGGCGCGATCGTGTTGTATGACCGTTTGATGACCCAGGGCGGCTATGGGGACCGGCCCGTCACGCCCGCTGGCGGTGCGCAGGTGCCGCCAGCGCATACATGGGGTGCGCCACTCGCAAGGCCACGCGAGTATTAAGGTTGGAAAAGCGCCAAAGCGTTCCATATAAGGTCTGCATGCCTGTTCCCGCCCTGAAAATTTCCAACCTGCGCAAGGTCTATCGCCGGGGCACGGTGGCGGTGGACGATCTGTCACTGACCATTCCCGAAGGGGAATTTTTCGGATTCTTGGGCCCCAATGGTGCGGGAAAGTCGACCACCATCCATTGCGCCACCGGCATTGCTGAGCCCACCGCCGGCAAGATTGAGATATTCGGCCTGGATGTGGTGAAGGACTATCGCGAGGCGCGCCGGCTGGTGGGCTTGTGTCCTCAGGAGTTCAATGTCGATCCGTTCGCAAATCCCCGCCAGATCGTGGACTGGATGGGCGGCTATTTCGGCATGCCGGCGCGACTGCGCAAGGAACGCATCGACATGCTTTTGGAGCGCTTCGACCTGGTTCCCCATCAAAAGAAGCAGTTCCGCGAATTGTCGGGCGGCCTCAAGCGCCGGGTGGTGCTGGCGCGCGCCTTGGTGCACGATCCCCGCCTGATCATCCTGGATGAGCCGACCGCCGGCGTGGACGTCGAACTTCGGCGGGTGCTGTGGCGTTATCTCACCGAGATTAACAAAGACGGCAAGACCATTCTGTTGACTTCCCATTATCTGGAAGAAGTGGAGCGGCTCTGCCGCCAGATCGCCATTGTCGCCAAGGGTCGGATCGCGCGCCAAGGCACCAAAGACGAAATCGCCGGCAAGCCGGGTGGGCTGGAACAGGCCTATCTGGTGGCAACCGGCGCCGAAGCCGATCACGTGGCGGGCCAATGACCACAGAGACATCCATGGCGGCGGAAGCATTGGCGACGGTTGGGACAAAGCCCCTGGGGATCAACTGGATCGGGCTGGGCACCATGGTCCGGCGCGAGGTTTCGCGCATGATGCGGGTTCCGATCCAGGCCTTTGTCGCGCCCTGGATCTCGGCGCTGCTGTTTATTTTCATCTTCGGGGCGGTGGTGGGAAGCCGCATCACCCAGATTGGCGGCCACCGCTATCTGGAATTCGTGCTCCCCGGCATCATCATGATGAATGTGATCACTGCCGCCTTCCTGCAATCCTCCTCGGCAAT
>DATHLY010000361.1:0-7101 GCA_035487655.1 Rhizomicrobium sp.
GATCTGGTGAACGAGCCGCCGAATGTCCTCTATCCGGCCGAATTCGCCCGCCGCGCCAAAGCGCAATTGTCCAAGTTGGGCGTGAAGGTGGAAATCCTGGGCGAAGCCGAGATGAAGAAGCAGGGCTTTGGCGCGCTATTGGGCGTGGGTCAGGGCAGCGCGCGCGAAAGTCAGCTGGTGGTGATGCAGTGGAACGGGGGCAAAAGGAGCGCGAAGCCCTTCGCTTTGATCGGCAAGGGTGTCTGTTTTGATTCAGGCGGCCTGTCCATCAAGGTCGGCACCGGCATGCAGGGCATGAAGGGTGACATGGCGGGCGCCGCCTGTGTTGCCGGCACCATGCTGACGCTGGCCACGCGCAAGGCCCGTGTCAATGTCGTGGGCGTTGTGGGGCTGGTGGAGAATATGCCGGACGGCGGCGCTTTCCGGCCCGACGATGTCCTGACCTCGCTATCCGGCCAGACCATCGAAGTGTTGAATACCGACGCCGAAGGCAGGCTGGTGCTGGCCGATGCGCTAACCTACACGCAACGTCGTTTCCGTCCCAAGGCGGTGATCGATCTGGCCACCCTGACCGGCGCCATCGTGCAGACATTGGGATTCGAACACGCCGGTGTCTTTTCCAACAACGACCAGCTGGTTCAGCGGATCCAGGCGGCAGGCCGCTTCACGGGCGAGCGGGTGTGGCAGCTGCCGCTCGATCCCTTCTACGACAAGATGATCCGCTCCAAGATCGCCGACATGAAGAATATCGGCGGCGCCAATTCGGGAGCGATCACCGCCGCCCAGTTCCTGCAGCGCTTCATCGAAAAGGACATGGTGTGGGCGCATCTGGACATCGCCGGGGTCGCCTGGCAGGACGGCGAGCAGAAACCCACCATCCCCAGCTGGGGCACGGGCTGGGGGGTCAGGCTGCTGAACCGGCTGATGAAGGAGCACTACGAAAGCTAATCTCCTCCATGGCCGGGCTTGACCCGGCCATCCATGCGGAAAGAAGTTGGATGGGCGGGTCGAGCCCGCCCATGGTGAGCTTGGAATAGATGACTGAGACCTTGTTCTATCACCTCGAACGCCGTTCGCTTGAAGACGTGCTGCCCGGCCTGGTCGAGAAATCCCTCGCACGCGGCTGGCGGGCATCGATCAGGACCGATTCGGCCGAACGCTCCGACGCGCTGGACACCCTGCTATGGACCTATGACGATCAGAGCTTCCTGCCGCATGCGCAGTTGGGCGACGGCGAAGCGGCGGCCCAGCCGGTGGTGATCACGGTGGAGGAGGGCAATCCCAATTCCGCCGAGATTTTCTTCTATGTCGGCGGCGCCATGCCGGGGGATTGGAATGGCCTTTCGGGCCTTGCGCGGGTTGTGCTGCTGTTCGACGGACGGGATGAGGGGGCTCTTGCACAAGCCCGCGCGGCATGGAAAGAGGCCAAGGCCGCAGGCTACGACGTGACCTATTGGAAGGAAACGCCGGCCGGCAAGTTCGAGAAACAGAGCTGAGGCTTCGGAATCGGGACGCCAACGTGGGATTTTTCAACCCCCTTACCATCGGAATGTTTCTCGTCAGTCTGGCGATGGCCTATCACATCATCCGCAATGGCAAGTCGCCTCTGTGGCTGATGGCGCTGGCGGTGGCATCTTTCGCAGGCCTCTACAGCTTCTTTGCCACCATCGCCGTTTGGATTGCCTATCTGGCTTTCGGTGTGATTCCCGACCTGCTGCGGTCGCATTCCGCCCGCCGGCTGGCCGACAATGTGGTCAACGCTGCCGATCCGGGACGCGGCTATCGGGAGAAATTGCGCAATGTGGAGTTGGTGGGATCGGTCGATTCCAAGCGGGCGCTGGCGGAGGAGTGCATCCGCATGGGACGCTTCACGGATGCCATCGAGCTTTATGAAAGCGCCATGCAGGGACCGCTTGGGTCCGCCGATCCCACCCTATTAAAGGGTCTTGCCCGCGCCCGGATGCTGTCGGGTCAGGGCGCGGAGGCCGAAGTGCTGTTCCTCAAATTGAAGCAGGAGGACCCCACCGCCTTCGATGCCGATGCCGAGTTGGATTATGCCCGGGCGCTGGCGTTGCAGAGCAAGAATGACGAAGCTGTGGCGCAATTTGAAAAGGTGGTGTCGCGCTATCCGGGCGAGGAGGCGCGGGCCCGCTTCGGCCTGTTGCTGGAGTCCCTCGGTCAGCAGACGCGCGCGCAGGCCCTGTTCAGCGAGATCCTCAAATCAGTGAAAGGCGCGCCGTCATACTATCGCAGCCGCCAGCGCGAATGGGTGGCCATCGCGAAGTCACATCTCAAATAAAACTGACTTGTCATGCCCGCGAAAGCGGGCATCAATCAGTTTTTGCGTGGTGCCATTGCGAAACACGCCGCCCCAATCATGGTTCCGACGCCCAAGCCGATCAGGCCGGCGGAGGAGGAATGATAGCCGATCTCCAGCCAGGCACGGAGATTGGGAGCAACAAAGCCGCCCAGATTGCCGATGGAATTGATCAGGGCAATGCCGCCGGCGGCGGCCGCGCCACCCAGCAAACCTGTCGGCAAGGTCCAGAACAGGGCAGGCGCGACGATCAAGCCCGCCGCGGCGATACATAGGGCGATCAGCGCCACCAGCGGCGAAGGGGCCAGCGCCGAAACTGCCAGCGCAATGCCGGAAAGGGCGGTGCTCAGCGCGCCAATAGCCCGGGAGTTGCCTTTGCGATCGCACAACGGTGGAACCAGCGTCACCGCGATCAGCGCGCAGATCCAGGGCAGAGCCGTCACCAGTCCGACTTCCAGACCGATGCTGGTGCCCAGCAGCCGCGCCACTTGGGCCGGAAGATAGAAAGTGAGACCGTAGAAACCCATCTCCACCAGGAAATAGACCAGGGCCAGGAACAGGATGCGGCTGTCGCGCAAGGTGCGCAACACGCCGAGATGTTCGCGCACGCCTTCATCTTCCGCCAATGCGGCGCGCAACACCGCCTTTTCCTCCGCATCCAGCCAAGGCGCTTGTTCGGGACGGTCCTTGAGGAGAAACAACACCGCTATTCCGCCCAGCGAGGCGAGCAACCCTTCCACCAGGAACATCAACTGCCAGCCTTTGAAGCCCAAGGCGTCATGTGCCACCAGCAGACCCGATAGCGGTCCGCCGAACGTCAGCGCCAGCGGCGCGCCGTAATAGAACAGGCCGACGGAGCGGGCGCGCGCCGATGTCGGATACCAATAGGTCAGGAAATAGATCACACCGGGAAAGAATCCGGCTTCGGTGATGCCGAGCAGGAAGCGCACGCCATAGAAAGCCGCCGGCGTCTGCACGAGGGCATTGGCGGCCGATACCAATCCCCAGCTGATCATGATGCGCGCCATCCAGCGCCGCGCGCCCACTTTGTGCAGGATCAGGTTGGAGGGCACTTCCAAAAGGGCGTAGCCGACAAAGAAGATGGAGGCGCCGAAAGCGAAGGCGGCATCGCCGATGCCTGCATCCATGGCGAGGCCCGTCTTGGCGAAGCCGACATTGGCCCGGTCCAGGAAGGCCAGGACATACATCATCAACAGGATCGGCATCAAACGGGTGTGCAGCTTGGGCAATATTTGCGAAAGCTGCGCCGCGGCCATCTGTTATTCCTGCTCTTCTTCGGTCTTCTTGGGCCGCGCCATCTTGGCGAGAAGGGCCGTCTCGCGGTGCCAGCGCTTGAGCGGCCGCGCCGGATAGCCGCCCACCCGTTCGCCCGCGCCGATGTCGCGGGTGACGCCGGAGCGGGCCGCGAGTCTCGCGCCTGCTCCGATTGTGAGATGATCGCTGATGCCGACCTGACCGCCGATCAGGACCATTGGCCCAACGATGGTCGAGCCGCCGATCCCAACCTGCGCCACCAACAGGCTGTGATGGCCGATATGCACATTGTGGCCGATATGGATCAGGCTGTCGAAACGCACACCGCGCTCGATATGGGTGTCCCCGATGGCGCCGCGGTCCACCGTGCAGTTGGAGCCGAACTCCACGTCATCCTCGATCATGACCCGGCCCAGCTGCGGCACGCGCAAAAGCCCTTCCAGGCTTGGCACAAAGGAAAAGCCCTGGTTGCCGATGGAATTGTTGGGGCCCATCACCACCCGCTTGCCGATAACCGCATGGGTGATGACGCAATTGGGGCCGATGGCGCAGTTGTCGCCGACCTCCACGCCGCGGCCGATCACGACATTGTTGCCGATCCGGCAATTGGCGCCAACTTTCGCGCCAGGGCCAATTTCCGCGCCCGCGCCGATCTCGGTGCCTTCGCCGATCGAGGCGGTGGGATGGATCGGCCGATGGGCGCGAACGCCCGGCTGCAATATTACCGGCGGATAGAAGATGTGCCCCACCTGGGCGAAGGCGAGCCGCGGGTTTGGAACGACCAGCAGGACCACGCCATGCGGAAGTGTCGCCAGTTTGTCGCTGGTAATCACCACACTGGCCTTGGTCACCGCAAAGGCGTTGGCATATTTGGCGTCGCTGAACAGCGAGATGTCGCCGGCCTCGGCGCTCTCCAGCGAGGCGACATCGGTGAGTTTCAAGTCGGCGGGATCGCCCTTGGCCACTTCGGCGCCGATGCGCGCGGCAATCTCGCCCAGGGTGAAGGGGCCGGCGCGGTCGTAAAATCTGCTGTCGGTCATGCGGGCCGGAGCCTAACGAACGGGAAGGGGACTGCAACCCCTGTCACGCACTGGCATTTTCGTAAGCTTCGCTGGCCGTGAGCCAGGCTTTTTCCGCCGCCTCAAGCTTGCGCGCGGCCTCGGCGCGCTTCTTGGAGACCGACCTGGCCTTGGCCGGATCCTTGCTGAACAGCAGCGGGTCGGACAGGGTCTTGTCCAGCTTGGCCAACTCGGCATTGAGCGCCGCGATCTGGTGCTCGGCGGCCGTCACCTTGTCCTTGAGGGGTTTCAGGTTGTGGCGCTTTTCCGCATTGCTGCGGCGGGCCTCTTCTTTTTTTGCTTTCGGCTCCGGCGCGCGACGCGCCAAATCCCTTTGACTCGGCGCATTATCGCCGCTCAGCAGGAATCTGCGATAGTCGTCCAAATCGCCCTCGAATGGCGTGACATGGCCGTCAGACACCAAAAGTAGCCGGTCGGCGGTGGCTTCGATCAAGCGGCGGTCATGACTGACCAGGATCACCGCGCCGTCGAAGTCATTCAGCGCCGTCAACAGCTCGTTACGCGCGTCAATGTCGAGATGATTGGTGGGCTCGTCCAGGATCAGTAGGTTGGGCTTGTCCAGGGTCGCCAGCGCCAGCATCAGCCGCGCCCGTTCGCCGCCCGACAGTTGGCCGACCAAGGTCTGTTGCTTGTTCTGGGAAAAGCCGAACCCACCCAGCTGATTGCGCACCTGCTCCACGGTGAGCTTGGGACGCAGGCGCTGCAAGGTCAGGATCGGCGTGACGGTTGTGTCCAGCTCTTCGGCCTGGTGCTGGGCGAAATAGCCCACCACCAGTTTGCGCGCGGGCGTGAATTCGCCCGACATGGCGGTCAGTTTGCCGGCCAGTAATTTCGCCATGGTGGACTTGCCATTGCCGTTCTTGCCCAAAAGCGCGACGCGGTCTTCGGGATCAAAGCGGAAGGACAGGTTGGTGAGGACCGGCTTGCCCGGCTCATAGCCGACGCTGGCGCGGTCCATAGTGACCAGCGGCGGCGAGGCCAAGGTGGCAACGGGAATATGGATGGGCGCGACATGCTCGTCCGGCGGCACCTCGACCTGCGCCAGCTTGGCCAGCATCTTCATGCGGCTTTGGGCCTGGCGCGCCTTGGACGCCTTGGCTTTAAAGCGGTCGACAAAGGCCTGCATATGGGCGCGCGCGGCATCCTGTTTCTTGGCGAAGGCCAGATCGTTGGCGCGGGCCGCGGCGCGGGTTTCCACGAAGGTGTCGTAGCCGCCGGTGTTGAGCTTCAGCCGGCCGCGCTCCAGATGCAGGATGAATTCGCAGGCCGTGTTGAGCAGGTCGCGGTCATGGCTGACGATCAGCACGGTGCCGCGATATTTCTGGATGAAATTCTCCAGCCACAACACGCCCTCCAGGTCGAGATAGTTGGTGGGCTCGTCCAGCAACAGAAGATCCGGCGCAGAGAACAGAATCGCGGCCAGCGCCACGCGCATGCGCCAGCCGCCGGAAAATTCGCGGCAGGGGCGAAGCTGATCGTCCGCCGAGAATCCCAGGCCCGCCAGAATCTCGGCGGCGCGGCTAGGGGCGGTATAGGCATCGATTGCTTCGAGCCGGTGATAGATTTCGCCCAGAAGGTGGCCGTCGCTCTCATGCTCGGCTTGCGACAGAAGCGTCAGCCGTTCGGGATCGGCCGCCAGTACCGTGTCCAGCAGACTCACATCGGTGCCCGGCGCCTCCTGCGCCACCGCGCCGATCCGCCAGGAGGAGGGCACGCTGATCTCGCCGTCGTCCTGGTGCAGCTGGCCCAGGATCACCTTAAAAAGCGTGGATTTTCCCGCGCCATTGCGCCCCACCAAGCCGATGCGGCGGCCCGCCGGCAGGTTGGCGGTGGCGCCTTTCAGGATCTCCTGTCCGGCGATCCTGACTGTGATGTTGTCAATTGCCAGCATTTGAGCGGCCTTATAACGGTCCTTGCCCTTTCCTCAAGCCCATTGCATAAGGCGGCGCCTTTTAATGTTTTTGGAGCCCCTATGGCCGTCGAGCGCACCCTTTCGATCATCAAGCCAGACGCGACGCGCCGGAATCTTACCGGCAAGATCATCGCCAAGTTCGAAGATGCCGGCCTGCGCGTCATCGCCAGCCGCCGCATCCGCCTCTCCAGGACCGATGCCGAGGCCTTCTATGCCGTGCACAGGGAGCGGCCCTTCTTCCCCAGCTTGGTGGCGTTCATGACCTCGGGTCCGGTGGTTGTGCAAGTGCTGGAAGGCGAGAGCGCCGTTGCCAAGAACCGCGAAGTGATGGGCGCCACCAACCCCGCCAATGCGGCGCCCGGCACAATTCGCAAGGAATTCGCCGAATCAATCGAAGCCAATTCGGTACACGGGTCGGATGCGCCGGAAACGGCGGCCAACGAGATCAAGTTCTTTTTTCGGGATCTCGACATAGTCGGGTGAGCCGGGACGAAATCCCGTTCCGATGCTATAAGGCT
>DATHLY010000362.1:0-3327 GCA_035487655.1 Rhizomicrobium sp.
GACCGTTTCCTGGGTCATGCCGAACGCTGCGCTACGATCCTGCATCTGGTGGACGGCACCGGCGAGGCGGTGGCCAGGACGTACAAGACCATCCGCGCCGAATTGAAAGCCTATGGTCACGGGCTGGCCGAAAAGCCCGAGATCGTGGCCTTGAACAAGGTCGATGCCATTCCGCAAACGCAGCTGGAAAAAAAGCGCGCGGTGCTGGAAAAGGCTTGCGGCCGGAAGATACATGTCATTTCCGGAGTCACCGGCGAAGGCATCACCACGGTGCTGCGCGCCATGGCGCAGCAGATCAGCCGCCGCCGAAGCGGTGGCGAGAAAAAGGCGCACGTTTCGGCCGCGCCCAAGCCCATCAAACGGCCCAAAACCGCCGCCAAGCGCACCGCCAAGAAGGTCCAGAAACCCGCAAAGAGAAAGATCACCAATAAGGCTGCCAAGGCAAAGGCCGGGAAGAAGAGGCGATGAGCGACATTCTTGCCGGCGCCAAGCTTGTGGTGGTGAAGGTCGGATCCGCGCTGCTGGTGGACGGAGCCAAGGGCGAATTGCGCCGCGACTGGCTCGCTTCGCTTTGTGACGATATCGCGGCGCTGAAGAAACAGGGCCTGGCCGTGGTGCTGGTATCGTCCGGCTCCATTGCTCTGGGCCGAAGACTGCTCAAGCTGTCCAACGGTGTGCTCAGGCTGGAGGAGAGTCAGGCTGCCGCGGCGGCGGGCCAGGTGCGTCTGGCGGAAGCTTATGCCGACATGTTCGCCACCCGCGCCATTGTGGCGGCGCAAGTCTTGCTCACCTTTGGCGATACCGAGGAACGCCGCCGCTATCTCAATGCCCGCGCCACTTTGGCCACGCTGGTGGCGTTGGGCGCGGTGCCGGTGATCAATGAGAACGACACCGTCGCCACCGCCGAAATCAAGTTCGGCGACAATGACCGGCTGGCGGCGCGCGTTGCGTCCATGATGGGCGCGGATCGCCTGGTTCTGTTGTCGGACGTGGATGGTCTTTATAGCGCCGATCCCTCGCGCGATCCTTCGGCGAGCCACATCGCCGAAGTTGCCGCCATCACCCCCGCGGTTGAAGCCATGGCGGGCGGTTCCGTCTCCGGTTACGGGCGCGGCGGCATGACGTCCAAACTGATTGCCGCCAAGATCGCCATGGGCGCGGGCTGTGATGTGGTTCTGACCAAGGGCGATACCCTCAATCCGCTTTCCGCTCTGGCGGGCGGCACGCGCCACACCCTGTTCAAGGCCTCCGTCACGCCGGCCGCCGCCCGCAAGCGCTGGATCGCCGGCGTGCTCAGACCGGAGGGCGTCATGGTGATCGATGAAGGTGCGGTGCGCGCCCTGAAGGACGGCAAGAGCCTTCTTCCGGCCGGTATCCGCCAGATCGATGGCCGCTTTGAGCGCGGCGATGCGGTCGTGGTGAAGGACCGCGACGGCCGCGAGGTTGCCCGCGGGTTGGTGGCCTATAATGCATCGGATGCGGAGCGGATCGCCGGCAAACGGACGGTCGAAATCGAGGCCATTCTGGGCTATCGTGGCCGGGACGAAATGATCCATCGCGACGATCTGATCCTGACGGGCAACGGAATATGACGGTTCACAACTCCAGCGATGCGCGTATTTCCGGTAATTTGGCCGCCGAGATGATGACCATCGGCGCCGCCGCCCGCGATGCCGCCCGTGCCATGCGTGAAGCCAGCGACGACGCCAAGACCAAGGCGCTCAGGATGGCGGCTGCAGCGATCCGAAGCCGCGCAGCGGAAATATTGGCCGCCAACCGGGCCGATATCGAGGCAGCAAGGTGCGCCAATGTGCCTGCCAATATGATCGAGCGGCTGGCGCTGAACGATGCGCGCATCGAAGCCATGGCCCAGGGCATAGAAACTGTCGCGGCTTTGCCCGACCCGGTCGGCCGCGAGATGGCGCGCTGGTCGCGCCCCAACGGGTTGGATATCGCCCGCGTCTCCACGCCCATCGGCGTGATCGGCATCATCTATGAAAGCCGTCCCAATGTGACGGCGGATGCCAGCGCCTTGGCACTCAAATCCGGCAATGTCGCGATCCTGCGCGGCGGCTCCGATTCCATCCGCTCGTCCGGAGCCATCCAGAAAGCCATGGCGGAAGGATTGAAGGCGGCCGGGCTGCCGGAGACGGCAATCCAGGTGGTCGGGTCCACCGACCGCGCCGCTGTGGGCATGATGCTGGAAGGGTTGAACGGGGCCATCGACCTGATCATTCCGCGCGGCGGCAAGGGCTTGACGGGGCGGGTGATCAACGAAGCGCGGGTGCCGGTGCTGGCGCATTTGGAAGGGCTCTGCCACGTCTATATTCATGCCAAGGCTGATCTCAACAAGGCGCGCGGCATTACCCTGAACGCCAAGATGCGCCGCACCTCGGTATGCGGCGCGGCCGAAACCTTGTTGGTGGACCGCGCGGTGCTGAAGTCCCATGGCGTGGCGGTGTTGGAAGATCTGGCCAAGGCCGGCTGCGAAATCCGCGGCGATGAGGCGGTGCGCGCACTCTATCCCGGCGCCAAGCCGGCGAGTGAGGAAGACTGGAAGACGGAATATCTGGACGCCATCATCGCGGTCCGGACGGTGGACGGGCTGGAAGAGGCGATCCGGCATATCGAACAATACGGCTCGCATCACACCGACTCCATCGTGACCGAGGATGCCGAAGCCGCCGAGACCTTCATGCACAGTGTCGACAGCGCCATCGTGCTATGGAATGCCTCGACCCAATTTGCCGATGGTGGGGAATTCGGCATGGGGGCGGAAATCGGCATCGGCACCGGCAAGATGCATGCCCGCGGACCCGTCGGCGCCGAACAGCTCACCACGTTCAAATATGTGGTGCGCGGCAGCGGGCAGACACGGCCGTGAGACAATAGACATGACTCACAGAGGCGGATGTCACTGCGGCAAGATCGCCTATGAATTCGAGGGCGAAATCGGCGCGGTTGTGGATTGCAATTGTTCGCTCTGCCAAAAGCGCGGCGGCCTGCTGCATTTCATTCCGGCGTCCGCATTCACTCTGAACACGCCGCGCGAAAATCTTGGCACCTACAAGTTCAACAAGCATCGGCTTTCCCACCATTTCTGCCCCACCTGCGGCGTCTCGCCCTTCACGGAAGGCACAGATCCAAAAGGTAACCGGATGGTGGCGATCAATATGCGTTGCGTGGAAGAGGTCGATCCCCGAACGCTTGAAGCCAAATTCTTCAATGGCCGCGATCTTTAATCGGGTGCCTGGGGCGCGAAGATTTTGCGGCGTGACGCCCGGTTCGCGCAATCCGCGCGAACGAAATGGTCCGGGGGACCATTTC
>DATHLY010000363.1:0-10757 GCA_035487655.1 Rhizomicrobium sp.
TTGCAAGGCGTAATGGGCCGCTACTACGCCCTGCACGACAAGGAAGACGCGAGTGTCGCCGATGCCATCCGCGATCACTATAAGCCGGTCGGTCCCAACGATGCCGTTCCGACCGCAAAGGTCGCCATCGCCGTGGCAATAGCGGACAAGCTGGATGCATTGACTGGATTTTTCGCCGCGGGAGAAAAGCCGACCGGCTCGGGTGATCCATTTGCCTTGCGCAGGGCTGCGCTGGGCGTGATCCGCATCTTGCTGGAAAACAAGCTGCGTTTTCCGTTGGCAGTATCCGATGATCTTCTATCGTTTTTCGCGGACCGCCTGAAGGTTGCGCTGAAGGAAAGAGGAACGCGTTTCGATCTGATCGATGCCGTCTTCTCCATCGGCCATGAGGACGATCTGGTGCGGCTGGTGGCCCGGGTCGAAGCTTTGCACGCCTTTCTGAAGACCGATGACGGCGCCAATCTTTTGGCCGGCTACAAGCGCGCCGTAAATATTCTCAAGATCGAGGAAAAAAAGGACGGCAAGACCTATATCAGCGAGGTCACAGAAAAGTTGCAGTCCGAACCAGCGGAGAAGGCGCTATTTGCCGCTCTTGCTCAAGCCAAAGGCAAGATCGCCGCAGCGCTGAAAAAAGAAGATTTCGCCGCCGCCATGCAGCAGATGGCCGCCTTGCGCCCACCGGTGGATGCCTTCTTTGACGGTGTGAAAGTGAATGCGGAGGACAAACAGGTGCGCGAGAACAGGCTGAACTTGTTGGCCTCATTACGCGCCACGCTGCATCAGGTGGCAGATTTCTCGAAAATCGAAGGATAGACCCTCAATGTCATGGCCCGCCGAAGTGCGGGCCATCCAGGCGGGATAGGCACGGGACTTGAAATGGAAGTATCGACCTGGATGACAACCAGTGTGCTCTTCGATCATCTGGATGGCCCGCATTCGCAGGCCATGACAACTAAGTTTGTGGCGACAGCGGTAGGTAAGTAATGACAAAGTGGGTCTACGCATTCGGTGACGGCAAGGCGGAAGGCAAAGCCGACATGCGCAACCTTTTGGGCGGCAAGGGCGCCAATCTCGCCGAGATGAGCAATCTGGGCCTGCCGGTGCCTCCCGGCCTCACCGTCACCACCGGGGTTTGCACTTACTACTACGCCCATGGCGAAGCCTATCCCGCCGATCTGAAGGAGCAGGTGGCCACCGCGTTGCGCGAGGTGGGATATCTGGCCAAGGGCAATTTCGGCGATCCCGACAAGCCGCTCCTGCTCAGCGTGCGCTCGGGCGCGCGTGTTTCCATGCCCGGCATGATGGACACGGTGTTGAATCTGGGCCTCAACGCCGCCACCACCGCCGGCCTGGCAAGGCTGACCGGCGATGAGCGCTTCGCCTATGACAGCTATCGCCGCTTCATCCAGATGTATTCCGATGTGGTGCTGGGCGTGGACCACGCCGCTTTCGAGGAAATCCTCGACGACGAAAAGGACCAGAAGGGTGTCGAACTGGACACCGAATTGGACTCCGAAGACCTGAAGCGCATCGCCGAATTGTACAGAGCCCGCGTCCAGAAGGAATTGGGCAGGCCGTTTCCGGAAGATGTGCAGGAACAGCTTTGGGGCGCCGTCGGCGCCGTGTTCGGAAGCTGGCACAGCGCGCGCGCCAACACCTATCGCAGGCTGCACAATATCCCCGAAGATTGGGGCACGGCGGTCACAGTGCAGGCGATGGTGTTCGGCAACCGCGGTGAATCCTCGGCCACCGGCGTCGCCTTCACCCGCGACCCCGCCACCGGCGAGAAGCTGCTCTATGGCGAATTTCTCATCAACGCCCAGGGCGAGGACGTGGTGGCGGGCATCCGCACGCCGCAGCCCATTTCGAAAATCGTGCGCGAGCGCCAGGCCGGCAAGAAGGCCAGCATGGAAGAGGCGATGCCACAGGCTTTTGCCGAATTGAAGGCCATCGGCGAGCGGCTGGAGCGGCACTACCGCGACATGCAGGATGTGGAATTCACGGTGCAGGAAGGCAAGCTCTTCATGCTCCAGACGCGCGCCGGCAAGCGCACGGCCGAAGCCGCCCTGAAAGCCGCCGTGGACATGGTGCGCGAGGGCCTGATCGACAAGAAGACCGCCATCACGCGGGTGGAACCGGAATCGCTCAACCAGCTGCTGCATCCCACCCTCGATCCCAATGCGCCGCGCGAGCAAATCGCGGCGGGCCTGGGCGCCTCGCCGGGCGCGGCCACCGGCGAAGTCGCCTTCACCGCCGAGGAGGCGGAAAAGCTCGCCGCCGACAACCGCGACGTGATCCTGGTGCGCACCGAAACCAGTCCGGAAGACATTCACGGCATGCATGTGGCGAAGGGAATTTTGACCGCGCGCGGTGGCATGACCAGCCACGCCGCGGTGGTGGCACGTGGCATGGGTCGGCCCTGCGTGTCGGGCGCCGGCATGCTCAAGATCGACGCGGTGCGGGGCGAAATGGTGGCGGGCACTGTCACCATCCGGCGGGGTGACATAATCACCATCGATGGCGCGGCGGGTTTGGTGTTCAAGGGCAAGGTCGGGTTACGTCAGCCGGAAATGACGGGGGATTTCGGCACGCTGATGCAATGGGCCGACGAGGTGCGCCAGTTGAAAGTGCGCACCAATGCCGACACGCCCGCCGATGCGGCCACGGCACGCAAGTTCGGCGCCGAAGGCATCGGGCTTTGCCGCACCGAGCATATGTTTTTCGAAGCCGACCGCATTATCGCGGTGCGCCAGATGATCCTGGCCGATGCGGAGGTCGAGCGCACAGCCGCGTTGGCCAAACTGCTCCCCATGCAGCGCGGCGATTTCGAGGCCATCTTCAAGGAGATGGCAGGATTGCCAGTGACCATCCGTTTGCTCGATCCGCCCTTGCACGAATTTCTGCCGCAAAAAGAAGAGGAGTTCGCGGAAGTGGCCGCCGCTGCCGGCACCTCGCCGCAGAAATTGCGCGCTCGCGCCATCGCCCTGCATGAAGCCAATCCCATGCTGGGCCATCGCGGCTGCCGGCTGGGCATCACCTATCCGGAAATCTACGAAATGCAGGCCCGTGCCATTCTGGAAGCAGCGCTCAATGTCGAGGAGCAAGGCGGCGCAAAGGTCGCGCTGGAAATCATGGTCCCGCTGGTGGCGTTCAAGTCCGAGCTGGATATATTGGCCGCGCGCATTGCCAGGGTGGCCGCGGCCCTCAAGCAGGAACGCGGAAAAGCGCCGGATTATATGATCGGAACGATGATCGAGCTGCCGCGCGCGGCGCTGCGCGCCGGCGAGATTGCCGAGACGGCGCAATTCTTTTCCTTCGGCACCAATGATCTCACCCAGACCACCTTGGGCGTATCACGCGACGATGCCGGCATGTTTCTGAATGATTATCTCAGCAAAGGGGTGATCGCGCGCGACCCCTTTGTGTCGCTGGACACGGATGGTGTCGGTGAATTGATGAAAATTGCGGTGGAACGCGGGCGCAAGACCCGCGCGAAACTCAAGCTCGGTATCTGCGGTGAGCATGGCGGAGATCCCGATTCCATTCGCTTCTGTCATGAGTCGGGACTCGATTATGTTTCCTGTTCTCCCTTCCGCGTGCCGGTGGCCCGGCTTGCTGCGGCGCAGGCGGCGCTGAAAAAAATTCGCGGTGATGTTTAACGCGCCAAAGTAAACGTCCCGGAATCGTTGGATTTTTTCCGGCGGCCGTGACGGCATGTCACGTTACCGAAAAAAATTGATTGACGATTCGTTGTCGGGATGGGCATAAGCCGATCTATCCGGTGCTGGGAACTATTCGGAACCTTTGAAGGAAATACGCTCAATCGACACAGCCTGATTAAGTAGCAAATGCGAACAGAAGCCGAAGATGCGGAACTAAACGCAAAAGCGAAATTGACCAAGCCTAATTGACCAAGCGAACCCCAAAGAATCTTAAGAGCCGAAGCGAGTTATCCCGATGTCCAACAATACGAACGACGCGATTTCGCGTGCCGACCGCGTGCTAGTTGGCGCGATGGCGATCGTCCTAGCCACGGCCAGCGCAGCCATTGGAGCCTCATTCACCTATCGTCCGTTCGATGACAGAGTCACGGCAAAGCCCGTTGTTGTGCAGATGGCTGAAGCTGAAGCACCCAAGCCCGCCACCGATGCGGTGCTGGGCCAGCTTCTGGCCGAGCACAAATGCCTGTCGGAAGCCCTGTATTATGAGGCCCGCGGCGAGGGAACGGGGGGCCAGAAGGCGGTCGCCGAGGTCGTGTTCCATCGCATGAACCACGGCAATTACGGCCATTCCATCTGCGCCGTGGTCTATGAAGGCAAGGACAAACCCGGCTGCCAGTTCTCCTTCACCTGCAATGCCGACATGATGAAGCGCGCCAAGCGTCCCGAGGAATGGCGCCAGGCTGAACTGCTGGCGGCGCAGATTCTGACCGGCCAGGTCGCGCTGAAGAATTCGACCGGCGGGGCCTTGAACTATCATGCCGTGTCTGCATCGCCCGATTGGGCTGAGACCATGGATCGCACCACGCAGATCGGCAACCACGTCTTCTATCGCGGCATGCCGCGCCCGCGGGATTCATAATTCCTGGACTTACTATTGCTCACCATGGGCGGCCTTGAGCCGCCCATCCAACTTTTTGCCATGCGGCATGAAGTTGGATGGCGTTCGTGCGCTGTCGCTACTCACCAAGCCCGGCCATCGAGAGTTGGGGTTCAAAAATCCAACCCAATATCCAAATTCGGCGCGCTATGCGTGATCGCGCCTGAGCTGATGTAATCGACGCCGGTCTCGGCGATGGCGCGTACCGTTAGAAGCGTGACATTGCCGGATGCTTCCAACACCGCTTTGCCCCTGGCCAGTGCAACCGCACGGCGCATGTCGTCCAGGGACATATTGTCGAGCAGGACGGTGTCCACGCCCTCAGCCAAGGCTTCCTCCAACTGCCCCAGCCGGTCCACTTCCACTTCGATCTTGACCATGTGGCCAAGGCCCGCGCGCAACCGCGCGATCGCCGGCGCGATTCCGCCGGCCGCCTGGATATGGTTGTCCTTGATTATGGCGGCATCATCCAATCCGAAGCGGTGATTGAATCCACCGCCGCAGCGCACGGCATATTTCTGCAGGGCTCGCAGGCCGGGCAGCGTCTTACGGGTGCAAACGATGCGCGCCTTGGTTCCATCGACGGCCTTGACCAACGCGGCCGTCAATGTCGCGGTGCCGGACAAGGGCCCCAGGAAGTTCAATGCCACTCGCTCAGCGGTCAGGATGCTACGGGCCGGGCCCGAGACCAATGCCACTTCGGCGCCCGCCGTCGCGTCCGAGCCATCCGGTGCGGCGATATCAAACTTTATCGATGGATCAACCAGCCGGAACGCGGTTTCGGCGCAGATCAGTCCCGCGATGCGGCCGTCTCGGCGAGCAACCATACGTGCCGAGACGCGCGCCTCCTCCGGCACGGTCAGGTCACTAGTGATGTCGCCGGCCAGGCCAAGATCCTCTTCCAGAGCCGCGCGCACCTGCGCCTCGATCAGCAAGGCTGAAGGCGGCCGCGTGAATGGTAAGGCCGCCCTATTCCGCGATGACGTCATTTGCTGGCGTGGCGCGGCCGGCTCTCGGCGGCAGCGGCAATGCGCTCGGCGTCGGCCAGGGTCATGAAGGTGCGTGCGCCCGTCTTTTGCGTTTCGGGATAGTCCGTGCGCCAATGGCCGCCGCGCGACTCCTTGCGGGCGAGTGCCGCCGCCGTCACCAGCTTGGCCGCCGCCGCCATGTTCAGCAGCGCCGGCTCATTGGTGATGGTTTCCAGCCTGCCGATCACGCCCAGCGCGGCCCGCAGGCCCTGTGCATTGCGTTCGAGCGCCACGTCGCGGCTCATGGCAGTGCGCAGAATGTGTGGTGGTGCCGGCGAGGCGAATCGCTGCGGCGCCGGCGGCAAGCCACGCATTGTGCCGGCCGCCAATTGTCCGCGCACGTCATCGGCCGCGCGTGCGCCAAAGATCAACCCTTCCAGCAGAGAGTTGGAGGCCAGTCGGTTGGCGCCGTGCAGGCCGGTGGAGGCGCATTCGCCCACCACCCACAGGCCTGCAAGCGACGAGCGGCCATGCACGTCCGAGGCGACGCCGCCCATGTGATAATGTGCCGCCGGCGCCACCGGAATCGGCGTGCGCACCGGATCGATACCCGCCGACATGCAGGCGGCGTAGACGGTTGGGAAATGATGCGGAAATTTGGCGCCTATCGCGTTACGGCAATCCAGGAACACGTTCTGGCCCGACACGATCTGACGATGGATGGCGCGAGCCACAATATCGCGCGGCGCCAGTTCCGCATCCTTGTGGACCAAGGTCATGAATCGCTCACCGCGCGCATTGATCAGCACCGCGCCTTCACCGCGCAGCGCCTCGGTCGCCAGCGGTGCCGGATCTCGGCCGATGGCGATCGCGGTGGGATGGAATTGCACGAATTCCGGATCGGCGATCAAGGCGCCGGCGCGCGCCGCCATGCCCAAGCCTTCGCCCCGCGCTTCCAGGGGATTGGTGGTGACGGCATAGAGCGCGCCCAAGCCGCCGGTGGCCAGGATCACGGCGCGGGCGCGGAATAGGATCAGCCGCGCATCGGGGCCCAGGCCCGAGCGGGCGAAGATGCCGGTGACCCGGTCATGTTCCATCGCCAGTTCGATGGCGTGGAAGCCTTCCAACAGTGTGATGCAGTCCGCCTGGCTTGCCTGCGCCGCAAGCGTGGCAGAAATCGCGGCTCCCGCGCCGTCGCCTTTGACATGCACGATGCGGGGGAGGGAATGGGCGGCCTCGCGGCCCAAGGCGAGCGAACCGTCGCTCTTGCGGTCAAAGGGCGCGCCATATGCGATCAGGTCTTCAATGCGGGCGGGCGCTTCCTGTGCCACCAGCTCCACCACCGCCGCGTCGCACAGGCCGGCGCCCGCGGCAATCGTGTCCTGGGCATGGGACTGCCAGCTATCGCCTTCGCCCATCGCGGCCGCGATGCCACCCTGCGCCCAGGCGCTGGAGCCCGACAGGCCGGGGCGCGTGCCCGCCAGCACGATGCTGGGCATGGGCGCGAGCTTGAGCGCCGTGAACAGCCCGGCAATACCGGCGCCCAGGATCAGCGCGCCGTCGGTTTCGATGATGTTGTCGATGCGCGAACTCATTTTCGACCCGTGCTTTCGTCGCCGCTCAAGCCTTGATCGCCAGCATGCGGTCGATTGGCGCCTTGGCCCGCGCCGCGATATCGGCGGGCACGATGACTTCATGGGTCATGGTTTGAAGCGAATGGAGAATGCCGTCCAAGGTGATGCGCTTCATATGCGGGCAGAGATTGCAGGGCCGCACGAACTCCACATCCGGATGCTCCACCGCGACATTGTCACTCATCGAGCATTCGGTGATCATCACCACGCGGCGGGGCTTATGGTCGCCCACATAGTTGATCATCGCGGCGGTGGAACCGGCAAAGTCTGCTTCCGCCACGACTTCCGGCGGGCATTCCGGATGCGCCAGCACCGTGATGCCCGGATGGGCGGCGCGGTAATCGCGGATTTCCTGGGCGGTAAAGCGCTCATGCACTTCGCAGGCCCCTTCCCAGGTGATGACCTTGACGCCCGTCTTGGCCGCGACGTTGCGGGCCAGGAACTTGTCGGGGATCATGATGACGGTGTCGGTGCCGAAGTCCCGCGCAATCGCCTCCACGACTTTCACCGCGTTGCCGGATGTGCAGCAGATATCGCTTTCCGCCTTCACATCGGCAGAGGTGTTCACATAGGTCACCACCGGCAGGCCGGGATATTTCTGCTTCAGCAGGCGCACATCCGCTCCGGTAATGGAGGAGGCCAGCGAGCAGCCCGCCTTCATGCTGGGGATCAGTACGGTCTTTTCCGGCGAGAGGATTTTCGAAGTCTCGGCCATAAAATGGACACCCGCCTGCACGATCACCTTGGCATCGGTGCGCGCAGCTTCGCGGGCCAGCGCAAGGCTATCGCCCATGAAGTCACCCACACCATGGAATATCTCCGGCGTCATGTAATTGTGCGCCAAGATGACGGCGCCCTTTTCGCGCTTCAGCCGGTTGATCTCGGCGATCATCGGGGCATGGGCGACCCATTCCGCCCTAGGAATGAAGTTGGCGACCTTGGCGTAGAGGCCCGCCGTGGCGCGCGCGACCGCGTCGGTATAGGCCAATTCGACACCCATTCGGTCCTCCATCACCTATATACTCACTTCGAGCATATATATGGGATAAAAAACCCGGCCTTCAAGGAGCCGGTTCGGGGTTTATGCTACACAAGAGCATTAAGGGGTCAAGAGTCTGAATCGCGCGGATCAGGCATGTGTTGTGCGCGGATGACACTTTTGCGGCTCCGGGGCCAAGAATTGGCCAACTCGATCAGGAGGCTAACCAGTGCTCAGACAGCCGCCTTGGCGCGCCGGGCGCCCAGCCGCATGCCGGGCGCGGGGCGTTCCTTGAGCACCTCGCGGCGGAAGCGGAAGAGCTCTGCGGGACGGCCGCGAACCGGAGTGGAGAACTGGCCCGTGCCTTCCACCAGCCCTTGTTCCGCCACCAGGCGGCGGAAATTCTGTTTGTGCAGCCGCAAACCCGCCAACGCTTCCACCGTTCGCTGCAACTCCAGCAAGGTGAAGGTGGGTGCCATCAATTCGAACACCACTGGACGGTATTTCAACTTGCCGCGCAGCCGCGCGATGGCTGTGGCCAGGATGCGGCGATGGTCGAACAACATGGGCGTGCCCAAACCCGAACTTTTGGCGGGCTTGCCGCAGTCGCGATAGAATTCCTCCACCAGGCCCGCTTCGTAAAGAAGCTCATAGCGTTCCAACACACGTTCTTCGTCCCAGCCTTCGCCGAAACAGACATTGACCCGATCTCGTCTCAGTTCGGCGGTCTCGCTGTCGGGCGAGTCCTTGGCGAATTTTTTCAACGCCGGAAGGATGACCCCTTCGATCATGTCAGGCTTATTGTCGCGCCAATCTTCCCATGGGAAGTAATGATACCAGCCGCGCCACTGGGTATCGGGCGCTTCTCGCACCTGCCTGGTCAACGCCAGATAGCCCACCGAAACCACGCGGCCGCCAGAGCCGGGCGAGGGAAGATGGCGGCCCTTGTCGCCAAAGGTATAGAGCTGCTCGGTGTATCCCAGTTCGAATTTGGTTTGCTCACCCACCCATTTGCGCAAGCCCGATTCCAGAGTGCGATGCTGTGCCGGATCGAAGGGGCCGAAAGGCAAGGCATCCTGCGAGCCCCTGTGTGCCACCACCAGCACCGAAGGCAGTTCGCCTTCCACCGTGACGATGGCCGCCGACAGGCCGATGGAGACGGACTCTTTCGCGCTCAAAGCCCCTCCAGCGGAAAGATGGTTGTCACGCCTTCTTGCAGCAGTTGCGGTGGGCCCATGCGGTCGAGCGCCAGAAGCATCCTGCCGCTGCGCCCCAAGGCATCGTCGGCATGACGCACCAAGAGCCGGTTGGGCTGGGCATGGGGCGCGCGCTCGCGCATGGCGCGCGCGATTTGGATCTCGCGGCCGGGACCCAACCGGTCGCACAGAATGGTGAAAGCCGATGCCATCGAGCGGGAGATGCCCGCCCAGCAATGGATCAAGAGCGGCTGCTTTGCGTCCCAACTTCGGGCGAAGAGCAGAAGTGCATCGACATGTTCGCGGGCGGGCGGCGCGGGGCCCGCCATGGGATCGACAATGTCATTGATGCCGAGTTTGAGATGCATGGCGGGAGGAAAGCCGGCCGGTGTCTCGATCATGTGCTCCGGTGACAACAGGCTGACCAGGTGCGAGGGCGCATGCGCGCCCAAGGCGTCGGCAAGACTCGACAAAGGGGTTACCAGCAGGCGGGGCATGGGTGGCTTCAGCAATTACTCACCATAGAGCCTGTGAAATCGGCTGAGAAACTGGGCCTGGGCCTCGGCGGTGCTTAACGGGGCCAGCCGGGGCATTTTCAGGGCCTTGGGCGGGGTTCCAAACAGGCGGCGGGCCTCCGCCTCCTCGAACCCAGCCAGCTGTGTGGCCTCGTAATAGGCCGAGACGTGGTCGGCGCGTTTGAACAGGGTCTTCAGCAGGCCCGGAACCCGGGCCGGCAAGCCAAATCTCAGATGAATTGCCATCTGAAGTCTCTCTTCCAAGGCCTTGTAATTAATGCCGACAGCAACCTTGAAGGGGCTGATGAGATCGCCGACAACATATTCCGGACTGTCGTGCAGCAAGGCCATCAGCCGGGCTTGTTGCGACAGCCGGGGATTGAGTTCCATGACCAGCCGTTCCACCAGCACACTGTGCTGTGCCACCGAAAAAGCATGCTCCCCTTTGGTCTGCCCGTTCCAGCGCGCGACGCGCGCCAGTCCGTGGGCAATATCTTCGATTTCGATATCCAGGGGGCTAGGTTCCAACAAGTCCAGCCGCCGCCCGCTCAGCATCCGTTGCCAGGCACGGGGCTGATGTCTTTTTCCCGGCGAGACCCGGTCAGGCACTGAGAAGCCTGACGGCAACGACAAGAAGGGTAACAGCCAACATGACCCGCAGGGCGTAATCGGGCATGCGCGGGGCGAACAGGCTGGCCAGCATGATACCGGGAAGCGAACCGCAGAGCAGGGAAATCAGCACGCCCGGATTTACCCCACCGCTCGCCAGATGCCCCAGCCCGGCCACCAGCGTCAGCGGCACGGCATGGGCGATGTCGGAGCCTGCGATCTTCACCACCGGCAGTTCGGGATAAAGCAGCAACAAA
>DATHLY010000364.1:0-5073 GCA_035487655.1 Rhizomicrobium sp.
GCCGGATCTGGTAAAGCCGCCGCCGCCGGTTGCCATCCAGCCAGAGTTCCAGATCGCCACCGCGCCGCCGCCGCCGGTTGTCACCACGGCTCCCAAGGCGCCGCCGCCGCCGCCGCCCAAGGTGGCTGCTCCCTCCAGCGATCCGTTGCGCCCCGTGATGCGGACGCACACCATCCCGCCCTATCCGCCCATTTCGATCCGTTTGAATGAGTCCGGCACGACCTTGATGGAAGTCCACATCACCACCGAAGGTAATGTCGACGAATGCAAGATCGTGCAGACCAGCAGTTCGGACCGTCTGGACCAGGCCGCCTGCGACTATGTGAAAGGTCATTGGCGCTGGAGCCCCCCGACCAATCAAGGCCAGCCCACAGCTGTTTCGACTCGCGTCTCGGTTAAATGGGACCTGAAGGACGCCAAGTAAAAGCAATTCAAACCCATAACCTCAATTCACCGGTTACCACGGAGTAAGAAAATGAACTTCAAGAAACTGACGATCGCTGCCGCCATCGTCGCCATGACCAGCCTGAGCGCCGTTGCTCCGGTTTATGCCCAGGCCGCGCCGGCTGCGCCCGCCGCTGACCAGGCTGCCCCGCCGGCTGCGCCCGCGGCTGACGCTGCCGCCCCGGCCGCGCCTGCGGCCGACGCCGCCAAGCCTGGCCCCAACGCCGCCCCGCAGGACGTTCCGGCCCAGTACAGCCTGGGCCACATCTGGCAGGAAGGTTCGTGGATCTCCAAGGCCATCCTGATCGTTCTGGCCATCATGTCGGCCGGCACCTGGTACATCTTCTTCACCAAGTGGATCGAGCAGCAGCGCATTCTGGGCCAGGCCAGCCAGGTTGAGAAGAAGTTCTGGACCTCCGCCACCCTGAATGAGGGCGTGGACAAGCTGCCAAAGACCTCCGTCTTCCGCGGCATCGCCGAAGCCGGTCTCAAGGCTTCCACCGGCGGCACCAGCCTGGTCGGCCTCAACGACTGGATCGGCATGACCCTGACCCGCCAGCTGGAAGACGCCAATGCCCGTCTGCAGGGCGGCATCGCCTTCTTGGGTTCGGTCGGTTCGGTCTCTCCGTTCGTCGGTCTGCTCGGCACCGTCATGGGCATTCTGAACGCGCTGATCGGTATCGGTGTTGCCGGCCAGGCTTCGATCGACAAGGTCGCCGGCCCGGTCGGTGAAGCGCTGATCATGACCGCCATCGGTCTGTTCGTCGCCGTTCCCGCGGTGTTGCTGTACAACTACCTGGTCCGCCGCAACAAGGTGATCACCGAAAAGCTGCGCGCCTTCGCCGGCGACCTGCAGGCCTATCTGATCAGCAAGAGCAAGTAAGCCGGTCCCAACGACCGCTTGCGGGAGATAAAGCCATGGCAGTCGATGTCCAACATGCCGTCGAAGATGATGAGGCGGCACTGAACGTTACGATCAACACCACGCCGCTGGTGGACGTAATGCTGGTGATGCTCATCATCTTCCTGGTCACCATCCCGGTGATCTTGCGCACGGTGGACCTACAGTTGCCCACCTACCGCAACATCGTCACCCAGACGAAGCCGGAAAATATTGTGATCGCGGTCACCACTGACGAGACGACCTATTACAATAATGTTCCGATCGATCAAGGGACGATGCTCAGGAACTTCGTCGATGCATTGCGGCGGGCGGCGGCAGCCAACAAGCCCTTGCCCGAAGTGCATATCCGCGGCGACAAGAATGTGCGCTTCGAGGCGATCGGCCGCGTCATCCTGGCCTGTCAGAGGGCCGGCATCCAGAAAGTGGGGTTCATCACCGAACCTCATGCCCTGGAAGCCCAAAGCTATTGAGGTAATCCGCCATGGCAATGAGTACATCCACGGCTGACGGCGAAGTGATGGTGGAAATGAACACCACGCCGCTGATCGACGTGATGCTGGTGTTGTTGACCCTTCTCATCATCACCTTGCCGATCCAGACCCATGCGGTGAAGCTGGATATGCCCGCTCCCAATGCGACGCCGCCGACCGTAATCCCGCAGACGGTGGAACTGGGCGTGGACTTTGACGGCACCATTACCTGGAACGGAGCTCCGGTGGACCGGCCAACGATGGACGCCTATTTCGCCGATATCGGCAAGAAGCCAGCAGAAGCGCAGGATGAAATCCACGTCAATCCCAACCGTTTGGCCAAATATGATGCGGTTGCGAAGGTGCTGGCGGATGCCCAGCGCCTGGGCGCCACTCATATTGGTTTCAGCGGGATTGACCAGTATAACTAGGCTGTGAGGGTACAGCCGCAGGAGCAAAGCGTGCGGCAATCCCGCACGCTTTCCCTTTTTATGATGGGAGTGAAAGAGGTCTCGTTATGACTGTCCGTAATCTGCGCGCCGCTCTGACGGCGATCTTTCTGGGCACCGCCATGGCAGGCGCGATGACCCTGGCACTAACCGCTCCGGCGCAGGCCCTTACCGTCAGCTCCAAGGTGGGCCCGCTGGTGAATGAGGCCAAGGCCATGGCCAATGCCGGCAACTATTCCGGCGCCCTGGCCAAGCTCAGGGAGGCTGAGGCCGTCAAGTCCACTCCGGACGACACCCAGGTCATCAACTCCATGAAACAGTTCATCGGCGTGAAGACGGGTGACGCCGCGCTTGGCGGTGCAGCGGGCGCCAAGGCGAAATTCGCCAACGACTATGCCGCCGGCAAGTGGCGCGAGGTGATTGCCGATGCCGATCTTCTGAAGAAGAACAATGCCTTTGATGCCCAGGCGCAGCTGGTCATCGCCCAGGCCTATTTCAAGGCGAATGATTTCGCCGGCTGCGTGCGCTACCTCAAGACCATTCCCCAGTCCGACACCGCGCTGGAACTGCAGGCGCGCTGCGCCTATGAAGTCGGCGACGAGGCGACGCAGCGCCAGGCCTATGAGGCCTTGGTGGCCCGTTCGGGCAAGCCGGAATACTGGGCCGGCCTGTTGAAGCTGGGTGAGCGTTCGCGCGGTCTGTCCGACCACAACACGCTCGATATCAATCGCCTGCGCCTGCTCACCGGCGGCATGCAGACCAAGGACGACTATGTGTCCCTGGCCCAATTTGCCTTGCAGTTCAAATTGGCCGCCGAGGCCCAGGCCACTCTGGAAAAGGGCGTCGCCGCCAAGGTGCTGAGCGACGACCGTTCCATGCGCCTCTTGACGACCGCCAAGCAGATGGCTGCCGCCAACCTGGCTAACGAGTCCAAGGCTTTGGCTGCCGCCAAGGCCGCGCCCCAGGGCGATGATCTGGTCGGCGTGGGCGAAAACATGATCGGTGAAGGCAAGGCCAAGGACGCGGTGGGCGTGATTCAGGAGGGCCTCATGAAGCCGCTCAAGGATGCCAACAATGGCCAGATTCGCCTGGGCCAGGCCTATTTGGCGGCCGGCCAGAAGGCGGAGGCCAAGGCGGCCTTTGCCAAGGTCAAGGCGCCGGAGAAGGACGCCATGGTGGCTCATCTCTGGTCGCTGGCCGCCAACCGCTAGTAGCCGTCGCTGGCCTTTTGGGCTCCGTCGATACGCGTTCTTCGCTGCCGCTCAGAACCTATCGACCGTCGCGTTCATACGCGTCCTTCGCTGCCGCTCAGGACCTATGAACTCGCTCATGCACGTTTGATGCACTTCGCTCGTTGCTACGCGTCCTTCGCTTCGCTCGGACCTAGCAACCCTGCCCGGCGACCAAAATGCAGCGCGATGTTCACCGTTGCGACAGCAACCGGGCGCGGGGATTGTTCTCGCGCCCTTTTGCTGCCGGCCGCCGCCGGTGATGGCGACGGTCTTCATAATGGTCCCTGAAGTTCGGCCGTCCGTCCGTACGCCGCCGCTACGGGCCTAGCCTGCGCTCCTGAAGACTACCTTCTTGGAGAGCGTGAAATTGAATGCCAGGCCCAGCAGAACGCCACAGACCAAGGCCACGGTAAGATTGTTGAAGGGCGGCGGTGAGAAGCGCACCAGCACGGAATAGAGGCCGACATTAACCAGGCCGCCCACCGCATTGGCTGCCAGGAATCGCAGCCATTCCTTGCTTGTGCCCAGGACACCCCGGGCGCGGCTGGCGGCGAAGGTGAAAGTGCGGTTGCCCGCCCAGGTGAACGTCGCGGCGCAGAACCAGGACAGGATGCGCCCGAGATAGGGACCGGTGCCCCAATGCACCATCAGCTGCAACACTGTCCAGTCGACTGGCATGCCCAAGGCGCCGATAATGGCAAAGCGCAGGACGGAAAGGCGCGACAAGGCGCCCAAAAGCCTCTTCACGGGGAGTGCTGTCCCCGCTGCGCCATGCGCGAGGGCAAGTCGTCGGGGGCGTCCTCCACGAGCTTGGCGTGACCATTTCGCAGATGAATGGCGCCCGGAATCGCGAGATAGGCCATGCGCTTGGCCTCCCAACGGCCGCGGGTAACGGTATCCAGAATCAGGCCGCAGGTGAGCGACAGAAAGGCGATGACCATCAGCCCGGTGGCAAGAACTGCGGTGGGCAGGCGCGGCACCAAGCCGGTGTGAAAATATTCCGATACCACCGGCGCGCCGATCAGAACCGCGACCGCGGCAAAGAGAGACGATATGCAGGCGAAGAACAAAAGCGGCCGCTCTTCCCGCACCAGATAGCCGATGGTGCCCAGGATGCGGAAACCGTCGCGCCAAGTGTTGAGCTTGCTGACCGATCCGGCCGGCCGCTCTTTGTAGCGGCAATCCATTTCGCTCATCGGCATCATCAGCCGCACGGCATGGATTGTCAGTTCCGTCTCGATGGCAAAGCCTTCCGCAGTGAAGGGAAAGGATTTGACAAAGCGACGGGAGAAGACGCGATAGCCGCTCAGCATGTCGGACAGATGCACGTTAAACAGAAGCGCGGTCAGCCCCGTGAGCATCCGGTTTCCCATCACATGGCCCGGACGATAGGCGGCCGCCTCGGTATGGATGCGGCGGCCGGTCAAAAGGTCGGCGCCCTCCGCGATCATGCGGGTAATCATGCGGGGCGAGGCGCTGGCGTCATAGGTGTCGTCGCCATCCACCAGGACATAAACGTCGGCTTCGATATCGGCAAACATGCGCCGCACGACATTGCCTTTGCCCTGGCGGGT
>DATHLY010000365.1:0-3260 GCA_035487655.1 Rhizomicrobium sp.
ACATGGGGGTGCCCGTCGCCCACCAGATGCGTAAGCGGGATGCCGTCCTTTTCGATGCAGGCGCGGGCAGCGTCATAGCCTTCCTGGATCGCCTGATCGAACTTCTTCCAGTCACGCAGCTGTATGTCGGGCATGGGCGGCTCGATCAGATAGTCGCATTGTTCGCGCACGATCCGGCGCTGGGCTTCCGAGCCGACCGTGCCTGAGCGCATCAGGATGGAGACAATGGAAGGATTGCCGCGCATGCGCTGCCCCAGCAGCCACCACCAAGGCCGCTCGCCATAGCGTCGGTCCTGGGCCTGGAGATCCACCTCGCCGGTGATGTCGCAGGCGATGATGGGCCCTGCCCCGCCCGCCTGCTCGCGCATCACATCCACCGGCAGATTGTTCATCACCCCGCCATCGACCAACAGGTGACCGTGATGGGTGACGGGCGGAAGGATTCCCGGCAACGCCACGCTGGCGCGCAGCGCCCGCCACAATTTGCCGTCGCGATGGATATGAATGCGGCCCGTGGTGAGATCGGAGGACACGGCAAAAAAAGGCAGCGGCAGTTCCTCGATGCATACTTCGTCGAAATGCTCGCGTAGCCTTGCACTGACTTTTTTTCCCCTGACCAGCGCGATCAGAGGCAAGGTGAAATCCGACAAGGGATTGTCGTCCACAAACACCGCGCGCATGCGGTCGCGCATCTCCTCCAAGCTCCATTCGCGCGCCAGGCCCGCGGCAATAATCGCGCCCATCGAGGTGCCGCCCAGTTGGTCGAAGGGGACGCCGGCTTCCTTCAAGGCCTTGATGATGCCGATATGGGCGAAACCGCGGGCCCCGCCACCAGCCAGCACCAACCCTACGGCCCTGCCGGCGATAAAGCGGGCAACCCGCGCCACGTCGGCCTGATGGCCGGCCCGCAAATGGTGATGGTTGGAGAACAGTCCGCCGCGCACCGAAAAATGTTCCGGCAAAACGGCGCTGGCCCCGTCGGGATGCAATAGCAGCAATTCCGGCGCGCCCGAGGCGCGTTCCTTGAACGCGGGCAGATCCAGCGGCGCCAAAGGCAACGGGTGGTTGGCGCGCGCCAAAAGAAAAATGCGGTCCGCCTGGCGCAGGCACAAATGGGTCCAAGGACTATCCGGTGCGTCGCCGCGATAAAACACGACGTCATGCGCTTGTTCGAAGCCGTTGAACCATTCCGCCGTCTGGTCGCTGGCGGAGGCATCCAGCACCGCCGCGCGGCGGCCCATGCCAGCCAAGGCATTGGTCAGGCGCTGGGCGATGGGCACTTCGTTCAAGCCCTCGTGCAACGGCACTATGGCAAAGGTCTTGGGCTGGGACTTGGGACTGCGGCCGCGATTGGCGTCCTTCAGCCGCTTCACCAGCATCTGCATCAGATTCATCATCACCCGGGGATGGCGGGCGATCAGCGCTTCGAAACCGTCCGGGCTGATGCGCAGCAACTCGGTATCGCGCAAGGCCACCAATTGTGCGGAATGGCTGCTGGAGCCGGCGATCAGCGACATCTCGCCTACCGTCTCGCCGGCCGGAATCAGGGCCACCATATGGCGCTGGCCCTGTTCGTCGGAAACAAACACACCCAAACTTCCCGTCACAACCAGGAACAGAGCGGCATTGTTCTCACCATCCCGCTCCAGCAGCGTGCCGCCGGGGAGCGCAAACCAATTGGCTTCGGCCAAGAGGTTGCGAAGGGCCGCATCGCCGACATTTTCCAGCAGCGCGAAGCTCTTCAGCCGCTCATGCAGCTCTTCGGGATAGACGGTTTGCTGACCGATCCGAAAGGAGGACAGGAACGCCATGCGCATCCTTTACCCCAACCTCCTTCGAGTCACCATGCGGTCCAACCCCCGTCCACCTTGAGGCAGGTCCCTGTAACAAAAGAGGAAGCCGGCGCCGCCAGGAACAGCAAAGCTCCGCCGATCTCCTCCGCCCGGCCGATGCGGCCCAGCATGGTGCGTGCCGCCAGCCGCGCTTCCAGTCCTGCCGGCATTTTACCCGGCTGTGGGAAAGGTCCCGGCAGCAACGTATTCACGCGGATCCTTTGAGGTCCCAATTCGGCCGCAAGATGGCGGGTGAGTTGTTCCAGGCCCGCCTTGGCGGGACCGTAATGAAAGGGGCTTTGCTGTTCCGGCATGTCGTACAGCCGGGCGTCGGGAGAAACCTGGGCATACATAGAAGAAATATTGATGACGGCGGCATCTCCCGACAACGCCACCGCATGTTTCAGGGCCGGCAGCGCGGCACGGACCGACTCAAAGGCCGTCGTTACTGTGGCGGCGTAGGTGGCCGCGAAGTCGGCCGGCTGGAGCTGGCCGAAAGCTTTTCCCTGCATGAACCCGATATTGTTGACCAGCACGTCCAGCCGCTTCAGGCCGCCAAAAAACGCGCGAATCCGGTCGACGTCATGGGCGTCGAAAGAAACCGGCTCCACCGAATGACCTTGCGACTTGAGGTCCCGCGCAAATGCGTCCAGTGCGGCCGCGTCGCGGCCATTGACCAGGACATGCGCGCCCGCGCGCGCCAAGGCCAGCGTCATGGCCTGACCCAGATGGCCGCGGCTTCCGGAAACAAAGGCGGTTTTGCCGTCCAGACGGAACATATCTCGCGCCATCAAACTTGCCAGAAGCCCGCCAGAAACTCACCGGGCACCCTGCCAGCGTTGGGTAAACAAGTATTTGACGATAGCAACCGCTTATTGTTGCAACGCAACATATGTCGCCTGGATCGCCTTATTGGAAACAGCGCTTCGCCACAGTAAAGTTGCAAAATTCTTCACAATAGGACACCCAACAGGGGCCCTTCACCGGCCGCAAAGCCGAATCACAAAGGACGACTTCCCATGACAAGCAAATTCCTCCTCGCCGCCGCGTCGGCGGGTCTCCTGTTTGGAGCCGTGCAGGGTGCCGCCGCGGCCGACGCTCCCAAGCCGCCGCCAATTACGCATGCCATCGCCCAGGCACTGATGGATGCCCAGAAGGCGGGCAATGCCAAGGACTACCCCACCGCGCTGGCAGCGATCGAAAAGGCGAAGGCTGTTGCCGGTGCCAAGCCCTATGACACGCTGATGATCAATCGCTTTGCGATGGGCATCCATATCGGCATGAACGACTTGGCCGCCGCGGATGTGGATGCCGAAGCCGCCGCCGATACCGATCCCGGCACGATTCCGGATGCAGACAAAGCTTCGGTCTACAAGCCCGCGCTGCAGCTGGCGCTCAACGCCAAGCACAATGACAAGGCCGCCAAAT
>DATHLY010000366.1:0-19152 GCA_035487655.1 Rhizomicrobium sp.
GGTAGCGCAGGCGGAAACGCCAAAGCCCTGGAATTGGCTTTCGCTGGGAAGCCCCAGCCAGTTGGCGGAAGCGCCGGTCGCGATGATCAGCGTGTCGGCGGTATAGACGTCGCCGCTGTCACCCAACAGCGTGAAAGGCCGCCGCGACAGGTCAACCTTGGCGATGGTGTCGCTGACCAAGTTGGTTCCCAAGGCTCTGGCCTGCTCTTGCATCTGGTCCATCAACCAGGGGCCTTGGATGGCCTCGGCATAGCCGGGATAGTTCTCCACCTCGGTGGTGATAGTGAGCTGGCCGCCCGGCTGCAGGCCCGCGATCAAGGTCGGCTCCAGCATGGCGCGCGCCGCATAGATCGCGGCGGTGCAGCCTGCGGGACCACTGCCCAGGATGATGACTTTGGAGTGTTTGGCGGTGTTGGCGGTCATTTGTTTGGGTCTGGAGTTGCTTTGCGGCTTTCGCGGGACTGGCCATGTCATATCGTAATGGCAAGGCTCCGCGTCAAGGCGGGTCAAAAGTCTTGCCGGTGCATAAGGTTAGGATGACCTCTCCCGAAGCAAACTTCCGCCTCAGTCTCGACGATTCGAGAAATATTATTGCGTGAGTTTAGCGCCCGCGTTATAGGACCGAACCCGTCTCCCACCACAGGACCACCGTGGATACCCGCAAGCTGGATGCCATAGATTTGCGCATTCTATCCGAGCTCCAGGCCGACGGCCGGATCACCAATGTGGAACTGTCGCGCCGCGCCAGGATTACCGCGCCGCCTTGTCTGCGTCGCATTCGCGCGCTGGAGAAGGCAGGCTTCATTAAAGGCTATCACGCTGAGCTGAACGGCAAGTCTTTGGGCTTTGAAGTCACCGGCTTTGTCTTTGTCGGCCTGGCCAGCCAGAAGGACGGTGATCTCAAGCATTTCGAGGAGAGCGCGCGCCGCTGGCCGGAAGTGCGCGAATGCCACATGCTGTCGGGCGAGGTGGATTTTATCCTCAAATGCGTCGCCCGGGACCTGTCGGCCTTTC
Source organism: Rhizomicrobium sp. (assembly GCA_035487655.1). Taxonomy (GTDB): domain Bacteria; phylum Pseudomonadota; class Alphaproteobacteria; order Micropepsales; family Micropepsaceae; genus Rhizomicrobium. Next base: position 1,015 of record DATHLY010000366.1, read on the forward strand.
AGACCTTCATCACCAACACCGTGACGGCGGAGAAGAATGTCGCCAGCGTCAAAAGCTCGCTGGTGATCCATGCCTCAAAGCAGGAGCCGGGCTACCCCATTACCGTCCCCGCTTGAAAGAGGCGATCGCGCCCTCTTCCGCGCTGCCGGAAATGCGCTAGGCTTGGGCATAAAACAATCGGGCCTAAAACAATGGGAGTGGGAAGAAGATGAAGCACAGGATCCTGTTTCTAGCGGGCGCGGCCTTGCTCGCCTCCAGCGCGATCACATTTGCCGCCGCGCCGACCGCCAAGATGAAGGCCGCGGTCGCCGATTCGGGCCGGCCATCCGCCGACACCGCGCGCGACGAGAACCGCAAGCCGGCCGAGATGCTGGCCTTTGCGGGTATCGGCCCCGGCAAGGTCGTGGTGGATATGTTGCCTGGCGGCGGTTACTTCACACGCATCTTCGCGAAAGCCGTGGAGCCCAATGGCCGCGTCTATGCCTATTTCGGCACGCAATACGACGCGCGCCTCAAGACCCAGAACAAGGACCCGGACAACCAATTTTCCGACCTGAAACAGACCTACAAGAATTTGGGCGTGATTCACGGTCCGCTGCCCCAGTTCGTAACACCGGAACCGGTGGATGTGGTCTGGACCTCGGACAATTACCACGACATGCACAACAAGGCCTACGCCATGGACGTGAATGAGGTGAACAAGGCAGTCTTCAAATCGCTGAAGCCGGGTGGTTATTATGTCATCATCGACCACAAGGCTGCGGACAATGCCGGCGACGATGTCACCGAGAAGATGCACCGCGTCAAGGAATCTACGGTGAAACAGGAAGTGGAAGCGGCTGGCTTCAAGTTGGTGGCGGAGGGCAAAGACCTGGCCTATTCCAGTGATGACGGCTCCAAGCCCGTCTTCGACTCCAATGTCCGCGGCAAGACCAACCAATTCATGCTCAAATTCCAAAAGCCGGCTCGTTGAAACCTGCGCTTTTGTTCATGTTTGCCTGCGCCGCGACCATCGTCACTGCCGCGGCGCCGGGTCTTTCACCAAACGCCTATGCGGCTGAGCCGATGGTGCGGGTGAAGGCGAAGCTGACCGCTTTTGACGGCCAGGTGATGAGTCTGGAAGCTCTGTCGTCTCCGACCGGAACGATGAAAGCGGGAGAATCCTTCAAGGTCGCCGTGTTGCCGGAGACTCGCTTTGTCGGATCGGATAAAAGCTCGCTGGAGGCAATCAAGCCCGGTGACTATGCCGGCGCGGCGGTAACTGAGACGCGCAATGGCGGCCTGCGCGCCCAGGAAGTCTATCTCTATGGGCCCGATCTGCGCGGCACCGGCGAGGGGCGCTTTCCCGAAGGCGACCGGCTGATCGTCAACGGCACGGTCAGCGCCGTCCAGCCCCAGCCCGCTGAGAGCCGGCAGAATGGCAGCCTGACCGTGCATTATCGCGGCGCGCTGCTGAGCGGGCTTGGACAAGGGCGCACTCTTTGCGAGGGAAGGGCGTCGCCGCCCGCCTATGCCAGCGCGCTGGCTTGCGAGGGCGATGCTGTCCTGGACGTGCCGCCCGGTACCATGGTCTCGGCATTGACGGTGGGCGACAAGAGCCTACTCGTGCCAGGCAGCACCGTGACTGTGGCCATGATCAAGGGCGCCGATGACAAGAACGTCACCCCCGGCGTCGTCGTGGATAAGCCCGCAACCGTGGAAAAACCGCAATCGGCCCCTTAAACTGTTTTCGCCTATCGGAGAATGACCATGCCCCGTCTTTTGACTTTTGTTTGCGGCGCGCTTCTGACCGCAACCCCGGTCCTGGCGCAGTCCACCCCCAAATTCGGCACCTGGGGCGTCGATCTCACCTCCTTGGACAGGGCGGTCAAACCGGGGGACGACTTCTTCCTGTATGTGAATGGAGGCTGGCTGAAGACCGCCCAAATTCCCGCGGACCGCGCCCAGACCGGTTCCTTCCAGGACCTGCAGATCTTGAGCGAAGAGCGGCTCAAGACCATCGTTGCCGATCTGAAAAAGACGCCCGACAATCGTTTGAGCGTCGAGCAGCGCAAATTGCGCGACATTTACGACGCCTTTGTCGACACCACCGCCATCGAAAACCATGGACTGGCGCCGGTGAAGAAGGATCTCGATTATCTCGCGGGCTTGAAGACCTTGGACGACGTTGCCCATGCCATGGGCTCGATCAAGCTCTCCACCGTGAGCATCTACAATATCGGCATCGGCGTGGACGACAAGAATCCGGACAATTACTCGGTCAATCTCAGCCAGGGCGGGCTGGGCATGCCCGACCGCGATTATTACCTGTCCAATGACGAGGCGATCGTCAAAACCCGCGAGGCCTACCGCAAATATGTGGCCGACATGATGACTCTGGCCGGAATGACGGATGTGGAAGCCCGTGCCGACAGGGTGCTGGCGCTGGAAACCGAAATCGCCAAAGTGTCCTGGAACCGCGCCGACCGCCGCGACGAGGACAAGATCTACAATCCCATGCCAGCTTCGGCGCTCAAGAGTTTGGCGCCGGATTTTGCCTGGGACGCCTTCCTGTCCGATGGCGCCATTCCCCTGAAAAGGCCAGATGGCAGCGAACGCTATGTCATCGTGGCGGAAAAAACCGCCTTTGGGCCGCTGGCCACCATCTTCAAGAACACGCCGGTCTCAACCTGGCGGGACTATTTGACGGTGCATTATCTGCACACCTTCTCGCCCTATCTGCCCAAGCGGTTCGACGATCTGGCCTTCTCCTTTTACGGCACGGTGCTGACGGGGCGCACCAAACAGCTGGACCGCCAGACCCGCGCCATGCATCTGCTCGACCAGCAGATGGGCGAGGCGCTGGGCAAGCTTTATGTGGCGCGCTATTTCCCGCCCGATGCCAAGGCCAAGGCCGACCTTTTGGTGTCCAACCTGCTGAAGGCCTATGAGGCCGACATCCAAACCTTGGATTGGATGGGGCCGGCCACGCGCGCCAAGGCGCTGGAAAAAATCCACCAGTTCACGCCCAAGATCGGCTATCCCAGCAAATGGCGCGACTATACGGCCTTGCGGATCGCAGCCGACGATCCCGTCGGCAATTCCCAGCGCGCGACGCTGTATGAATGGAATCGCGATGTCACCCGCATCAACAAGCCGGTGGACAAAAGCGAATGGGGCATGACGCCTTCCACCATCAACGCCTATTACAATCCCTCCTTCAACGAGATCGTCTTTCCTGCCGCCATCCTGCAGGCGCCGTTCTTCGATCCCAATGCCGACGACGCGGTGAATTACGGCGCCATCGGTGCGGTGATCGGGCATGAGATCAGCCATGGCTTCGACGACCAGGGCAGCAAGTATGATGGCAAGGGCGTGTTCCAAGATTGGTGGACCAAGGAAGACCGGACCAATTTCGACGCCCGCACCGCGGCGCTGGTGAAACAGTATGACGGCTATGAACCGTTGCCCGGCCTGCATGTCATCGGCAAGAACACTTTGGGCGAAAACATCGCGGACAATGCGGGGTTGGCGATTGCGCTCAAGGCCTATCACCTGTCATTGAGCGGCAAGCCGGCGCCGGTGATCGACGGCTATACTGGCGACCAGCGGCTGTTCCTGTCCTTCGGCCAGGTCTGGCGCACCAAGATGCGCGACAGCGCCATCCGCACCCAGACCATGTCCAATGAGCATACCGTGGCGGAGTTCCGGGTGATCGGCCCCACCCGCAACCAGGACGCCTGGTATGACGGTTTCGACGTGAAACCGGGCGAAAAATACTATTTGGCGCCGGCGGAACGCGTTCACCTGTGGTGAACTTACTTTTTGTTATCTCGCGGGAATATGCGGGCCTCGCCAAGCGTCTCGGGTGAAGCTGAACCCGGGATGAACGGTCGTGCAATTCGGTCCCAAGAAAAGACGGTGTAAAGGCCTGCGCATGAGCTAGGCTTCTCGTGTTTCATTTTCGGATCGCCCATGCCCAAAGCCTTCATCAACCGCATCGCCACTGCAACGCCGCCGCATGATGTCCATGATGTCTTCCTGCGCTTCGGACAGCTCATGCTTGACAAGGACAAGCGCCGGCTCGCTTTGTTCAACCGCATGGCCGACCGAAGCGGCATCGCCCACCGTTATTCCTTCCTGGAGCCGGATCCCACGGGTGAGGTGGTGGATTCGGAGCGGTTTTATCGCCGAGGCACATTTCCGAACACCGCGGCGCGGATGAAGAAATTCGAGGCTTGCGCTCCGGAGCTGGCGGTCGCCACGGCGGAGAAACTGCTGGCCGAAGAGGACCGCAGCCGCATCACTCATGTCCTGGTCACCAGCTGCACCGGTTTTGCCGCGCCCGGCATCGATCTGGCGGTGGTGGAGCGATGCGGGCTGCCCACCACAGTGGAACGCACCATGGTGGGTTTCATGGGCTGCTATGCCGCGATCAATGCGCTCAAGCTCGCCCGCCACATCGTGCGCTCTGAACCTAACGCCCGCGTGCTGGCGCTCAATCTCGAGCTTTGCACCTTGCATCTGCACGAGACCGACGATCTGGAAGAAATGCTGTCTTTCCTGCTCTTTGCCGATGGATGTGCTGCCGCCCTGGTGAGCGCCGATCCGGTGGGTGCGGAAATCAAGTCTTTCCGCGCAAGGCTGGTGCCCGGCACCAAGGAACTGATCCGTTGGCATATCCGCGACCAGGGCTTCGACATGGTGCTGTCGGGCGCCGTTCCCGGCGCCATCCGCACCGCCTTGACCGAGGCCCGCGACGACATATTGGGCGGCGCCAACGATATCGACCTTTGGGCGGTGCATCCGGGCGGGCGCACGGTGCTCGACGCGGTGGAGCAGGCTTTCGGATTGCCGCCTTCGGCGCTTGGCGCCTCGCGCTCGGTGTTGAATGACTACGGCAACATGTCGTCGGGCACGGTGATGTTTGTGCTGGACCGCATCATGCGTGGCGGCGCTGCCGGCCAGAACGGCTGTGCCATGTCATTCGGGCCCGGCCTGGTCGCGGAAACCATGATGTTCCGCATGGCAGCGTGACCGTGTCATGCGTGAACGAGTCCTGACCTCGGAAATACTGGATCATCTATCTCCCGATGATCCTAGAGCGATCCGCTCCCGCCGGGACTTGGCGCGCATCAATGCCGTAATGGGCCAGGGCGCCATCATGGCAAGGCTGCTGGCGGATTTCCCCGCACCCAAATTGATGGCCGATTTGGGCGGCGGCGATGGCAGTTTCATGTTGGGCGTGGCCAAACGGCTGGCAAAACGCTGGCAAGGCGTCACGGTGATGATCGCCGACCGCCAGCCCATTGTCAGCGCCGAGACGCGCGCATGCTTCGTCAGGCTGGGCTGGCGCTGCGAGAATCTGACCGGCGATGTCTTCGCAACCTTGCCGCTGATCAAGCCCGATATCATCTCGGCAAACCTTTTCCTGCACCATCTGGAGGATGGGGCCTTGGCACGGCTGCTGGCGCTGGTGGCGGAGCGCGCCAAGGGATTTGTCGCCTGCGAACCACGTCGCGCCGGCTTTGCCTTGCTGGGCGCCAAACTGGTCGGCTTGTTGGGCGCCAATGAAGTGACGCGCCATGACGCCGTGGCCAGTGTACGTGCAGGCTTTCGAGGGACTGATCTTTCGGCGCTATGGCCACGGGATCGCACAAAGGTATGGAGATTGCGGGAGCGCGGCATCCTTCCCTTCACCCATGGGTTCACCGCTTATGCGGTTTGACGCGATCATCATCGGGGCAGGGCCGGCGGGCTCGGCAGCGGCCAGGTTGCTGGCTCTGACGGGCTGGCGTGTGGCCCTGGTGGAGAAGATGGAATTTCCCCGCCCCAAAGTGTGCGGAGAATTCATCTCGGCCACCACCATGCCGGTCTTGATGTCCTTGGGCATCGCGGCGCCTTTCATCGCCGCGGCGGGTCCGCCCGTGATGCGGATTGGCGCCTGGTCCGGTAACGCGATGCTGGCTGCACCGCGCGAGCAGGTCTGGGGCCGGGCGCTGGGCCGCGAGCATCTGGACGTGATGTTGCGCGACGCTGCGGTGAACGCCGGCGCCACGCTTTTGCAACCTGCGGAGGTCACGGCGCTGCGGCGAGATGGGGAAATCCATCTCTGCGGTCTGGATGATGGGCGCGAGATTGCAGCGCGCACCGTCATTGCCGCCTGTGGTTCCTGGAACCCCAAGGGGGCGTTTGCCGTGCGTGGTGACACGGTTGCGGCATCCGACTTGTTTGCTTTCAAGGCGCACTTCAAGGGCGCCAGCCTTCCGGCCGGGCTGATGCCGCTGCTGGCATTTCCCGGCGGTTACGGCGGCCTGGTGGAAAGCGATGAAGGGCGTGTTTCGCTCTCCTGCTGCATCCGCCGCGATCGGCTGGCTTTGGTGCGCTCGCGCCATGGCGGCAAGGCGGGGGAGGGCGTGTTGGCGCACATATTGGAAACCACCAAAGGAGCGCGGCTTGCACTGGGTCACGCCGCATTGGAAGGCAGTTTTCTCTCCACCGGTCCTATCCAGCCGGGCGTTCGCACCTGCCAGAAGGACGGTATCTATTTCACCGGCAACATCGCGGGCGAGGCGCATCCTGTGATTGCGGAGGGCATCAGCATGGCCATCCAGTCTTCCGGCCTGCTGGCGAATCTGCTGATCGCCCATCGCAGCGAAGCCTATGCGGGAGAGTGGCGGCGGCGCTTCGCGCCCCGCATCCGCGCGGCTTCGCTGTTTGCCCATCTGGCGATGAGTGATTCCGGGCGTTTCGCCGGTCTGGCGGTCCTGCGGGCCGCGCCAGGCCTGCTGGGCCTGGGTGCGCGGATCAGCGGCAAGGTACCAGCCGCGGCCTGAGCCGCGCGGCGCAAGCATTCTTTCCAGTCTCCCTCTTTTTTGCTCTAGTGAGCCGAAAAGGGGAGACGCCATGGGCCTCAAGCATGCCCTTCTGCCTGCTCTGTTGCTGGCTTCCGCCGGAGCGGGAGCGCAAATTCCCGATCCGCTGAAATCCAGTCCCTTCAATAATCCTAGGGATTGGCTGACCTATTCCGGCCAGTATCACGCGCAGCGCCATTCGATGCTCAAGCAGATCACGGCCGCCAATGTCGGGCGCATTCAGGCCAAGTGGGTCTATCACATGACCGGCCAGATGAATCTGGAAGCGGTGCCGATCGTCGCCAATGGCGTGATGTATGTCTCCCAATACAACCGAATCGATGCGCTGGATGCGCGCACGGGAAATGTCATCTGGCAGTTCCAGCGCCAGCCCATTGCCACCGGCGCGCAGCGCGGCACCGGTTTCTGGAACAACAAGCTTTACGTCACCACCTCCGACAAGCATCTTTTGGCGCTGGACGCCCGCAACGGCAGCGTGCTGTGGGACGTCGCGGTGCATGACGGCCTGCAGCCGGCCGGCCAGGCCCCTTTGATCGCCAAAGGCAAGCTGATCGTCTCCTGCAACCAGCCGCACGGCTTTATCCAGGCCTATGATGCCGACACCGGCAAGTATCTGTGGAGTTGGACGCCTGTGCCCGGTGCCGATGATCCGAAAGCGCTGGCCAGCTGGGGCGGGCAAAAGCCCGACGGCATGCCGATCTGGGTTTCGGGATCCTATGATCCCGACCTCAACCTGATCTATTACGGCACCGGACAGCCCGAGCCGCAATGGGCCGGCGAAGGACGGCCGGGCGACAATCTCTATGGCGATTGCATTGTCGCGCTGGATGTCGACACCGGCAATTTGAAATGGGCCTATCAGAACACGCCGCACGATACGCACGATTACGACTCGCTGGAAATGCCCGTGTTGGTGAACGGAATGTGGAAGGACAAGCCGCGCAAGATGCTGCTGCAGGCCAACCGCAACGGCTTCTACTACATCCTGGACCGCACCAATGGCGAATTCCTTCAGGCGACCCAATTCGTCAAGCGAGTGGACTGGCTGAAAGGCTGGGACGGCGGACGACCAATTCCCGATCCGGCGCACGATCCTTCCATCAAGGGCACCACCACCTGTCCGTCCACGGCGGGTGCCACCAACTGGCCCTCGCCGAGCTATGATCCGCAACTGCACATGTTCTATTTTGTGGCGCAGGAGGGCTGCGGCATCAATCTGCGGGACACCGCGCGCAATTATGCCGGCACCGGCTATCTGGAAAGCCCGGAAGAGGGAAAGACGTGGCAGCTCTTCACGCGCGCACTGGATGCTTTCACCGGCAAGAAAGTGTGGGACTATGAGCAGGTCACCTCGCACCATTATGGGCCGGGCCTGATGTCCACTGCCGGCGGCGTGCTGTTCAGTCCCGAGGAATTCGGGCAGTTCACGGCGCTGGATTCCAAGACCGGCAAGGTGTTGTGGCACTTCAACACCGGCGACGTGATCACGGCCAGCCCCGTCAGCTACAGCGTGGACGGCAAGCAGTTTGTCGCCGTCGTTTCCAGCACCAATGTGTTTGCCTTCGGCCTGCCGGATGGAGGCGCGAAATGAGGCCCGCTCTTGTGGTCGCAGCCCTGCTGCTGATGGTGACCTCGGCCGACGCGCAGAGGCGGCCCCCGCCCGATACCGGTCCGCGCAATCCTTTCGCCGGCAACCAGGATGCCGTAGACGAAGGTCGCAGCCTGTACAATTCCACCTGCACCGGCTGTCATGGAGCCAATGGCGCGGCGGGCGAGATCGGGCCGGGACTTGCCATTCCCGGACGCTCATATGCGCGCACCACCGACAGCCAGATTTTCGACGCCATCAAGAATGGCATTCCCGCCACCGTGATGCCGGCACATGCCAACAAGTTAAATGACGACCAGATCTGGAAGATCAGCGCCTATGTGAGGGGCTTGCGCGGCACGGCCATCGACGCGCCATCGCCCGGCGATGTCGCGGCGGGCGAGGCAGTGTTCTGGGGCAAAGCCAATTGCGGCTCCTGCCACGCGGTCAAGGGACGGGGCAGCATCATCGGTCCCGATCTGACCAACCTGGCATCCTTGCGCAAAACCAACTCCATCATCGACGCCCTCACCAAGGAACAGCATCGCGTCTATGGTCCGGGTGGGGCGCAGCCGCATCTTTTGACGCCGCTGCCGGTCTGGCCCGTGGTGCGCGTCACCGTGCCGGGCGGTCGAGAGGTGCGCGGCGTGTTGCGCAACGAGGACAGTTTTTCCCTGCAAGTGATGGGGCTGGACGAGCAGTTGCATCTGTTTGATCGCAACAAGGTGAAAGTGGTTTATGAGCCCAAGGGCCTGATGCCCACCGACTATGACAAGCGGCTCAGCAAGGAGGAATTCGACAATCTCCTGGCCTATCTCACGCACTTGGGCACGCTGCCCCAGCCGCCCGCCGCGTCGGTGCGCATGCCAGGCGGACCGGAGCGGGATTGATGCAACGGTTCATCTTTTTCCTGCTGGCCATGCTGCTGATGCCGGCGCCCGCTTTTGCCGATAAATATTTCCTCTATGTAGGGAGTTACACCGCGGGCACGTCGAAGGGCATCTATGCCTGGACCTTCGACAGCAAGGACGGCGGCATCAAGCCGCTGGGGCTGATGGCGGAGGCTAAGCAGCCGGCGCATCTGTGGATCGCGCCAAACGGCAAGACGCTCTATGCGGTGAATTGGGAGAATGAGGGCGGCGTTAGCGCCTACCGCATCGATCCCAAGACCGGCGCACTGAGTTTTCTCAACAAAACATCCTCGCACGGGGCGCAGCCCAACCAGGTGGTGGTGGATCCAAGCGGCAAGGTGGCGGTGACGGTGAACTACACTTCCGGTTCTCTCGCGGCCTACAAGCTGGAGCCGGACGGCAAGCTGGGTGAAGCCTTTTATGTCTACCAGCATACCGGCAAGCCGCTCTCGCCCAAGCAGCCGGGTCCCAAGCAGCATGGCATCCAGTTCAGCAAGGACAATAAGTTCATGTACATCGCCGATCTGGGGCTGGACCGGGTCTATGGCTATCACTTTGATGCCGCCGCGCCCTCGATTGCAACTTGCGAGACGCCTTATGTGAACACCCATGCCGGGGCGGGCCCGCGCCGTGTCCAGATGTCGCCCGACGGCAAGTATCTCTATGTCGATCATGAGACGGATTCCGAGGTCAGCGTCTTCACCATTGGCGGCTGCGATCTGAAAGAGATCCAGACCATCGCCACTGTGCCCGAGGACGCCAAGGCCCATAACACCACCGCCGAGATCATCATTGCAGCCGATGGACGTCATCTCTATGTCGGCAATCGCGGCCATGACAGTGTGGCGATTTTCACGGTCGATCCCAAGACGGGCTTGCTGAGCAATCGGGAGAATGTGCCGTCCGGCGGGCGCACGCCGCGCAACATCCGCTTCGATCCGACCGGCACTTGGTTCTTTGCCGCCAATGAGAATGGCGGCAATGTCACCGAATTCAAGGTGGACAAGAAGAGCGGCCATCTGACCGCCACTGGTGTGACCGGCGAGATCAACACGCCGGGTGGAATGGTTTTCCTCAAAGCCCAATGATGGGCTGACCGCTGCAGCCTGTTCGAAATCGCGGCGAATGGGATGCTGCACCTGCTCATAAATCCTTCCCCCGACGGCATGCGGCGTTGACGCCTTAGGTCCGCCGCTGCAATCTCGCCGGCAACAAAAACATCGACAGGGGAGTGGCGTATGAATTCGCTGACATTGGGCTTACTGGGGCTTGCCTTGGCCGCGGGCCCGGCCTTTGCGCAAGCCGGTGGCGAAAAAGGCCCAGAGCGCATCGTCTGGGCGGCGCATAAGGTGCCGGAGTCCCCCTATACCGGGCCGAACAAGCCGGTCTGGCACGTTGCCGATATTCTCAAGGCACACGCAGGCAAGCAGAGCTGGGACCAGCCGGTGCTTCTGACGCGCGATTTCGACGGCCATTACATCTCGCTGGCGCCGGGCGAGAAGACCAAATGCCAATTCTATGCCGACGATCGCGCCTTTGGCTGGATCTTTAGCGGCCAGGTCAAGATCACAATCGACGGCCAGCCGCCATTCACCGCCACCAAGGGCTATCTGTTCGACGTGCCGCCGCGTCTTTCCTATTGCATGGAAAACACCGGAACTGAGCCGGTTGTGTTCTACCGCTCCACCCCCGCGGGACAGGTGCCTTCCTATCCGGAGAACGAGACGCCGACACCGATCAAGGGCTGGAAATATGAAAAGGCCAAGATCACCTCGACCGGCGGCTATGAGGCGCCCAACCAGCCCTATCTGGATTTCAATAAGTACGCGGCGGACGGCGGCAAGAGCCGCGATTTTGCCTTTGACGGCCACAATTCCGCACACATCATCCGCGCGGGTGCGATTTCGGCGCTGCCGCCCTCCACCAGCTGGGGCCATTTCCACGAGAATATGGTGGAAGCCTGGGTGGTGATCGAAGGCAAGCTGGATGTGCTGGTCTCCGGCCTGCCTCTGGTGCAAGGCGAAACCGGCGACGTGATCCAGGCCACCAATGAACGCTGGCATCGCGCCACCTGCCATCCCAACAGCGGGTCATGCACCCGGCTGGCGATGACGCCGCGCTTCAAGGAAGGTCAGATCCATTATTTCCAGACCGACCAGCCGCCAGGAAATTGATCAGGAAATTGATTAGGCAACCGAACAGTCGCATTTAAAGAGGATCACGATGGATCGCCGTCAGTTGTTGGCCAATCTGGGCGCGGTGTCGTGCTTCGCCCTGCCGTTCCAAGCTCAGGCGCAGGCGTTGCGCAAGAAGGTCAAGATCACCGACGTCAAGGTGATGATCGTGCGCGGCCCCACTTGGGACTGGAACCTGGTCAAGATCGAAACCGATGCCGGGGTGCACGGCATCGGCGAGGCTTATTGGGGACCCGGCGTCAAGGACATCATCCTCAAGCGCTTCCGTGAGCAGCTGATCGGCGAGGACCCGCTCAATGTGGTCAAGCTTTATACCGGGCTCCTGCTGTTCAATGGTGGTTACGGCGCCATCGCCGGCGTGACGGTCCAGGCCGCAACCGGGGTGGAGATCGCGCTATGGGACCTGGCGGGCCGTTTGCTGCAGACCCCGGTGTGCAATCTTCTGGGCGGGCGCTTCCGCGACAAGGTGCGATTCTACCGCACCCTGTCGGCGCCGGAGCGCAATCCCGCCGAAGCAGCCTCCTGGGGACGGCAGGCGGCGGAAGCCAAGGCCAACAATCCCTTCGGCTTCACCGCCTTCAAATTCCAGGGCGACAGCGTGCCGACCACCGCGGACCCGAACTTTTCGGAACCGGGCCATGACCGCTACACCAACCAGCTCACCAACAGGGACATCCGCCGGCTTGTCGAGCGCATGGACCTGGTGCGCGCCGCGATAGGTCCCGACACCGACATGGCGATCGAGTGTCACTGGAAATATTCCGTCAATGACGTGATCCAGTATTGCAACGCCGTGGAGCACGTCCATCCCATGTGGGTGGAAGACCCCACACCGCCGGAAAATGTCGAGACCATGGAACGGGTGTCGCGCGCCACCAATGTGCCGATCTGCACCGGCGAAAATCTCTACGGCCTGTCGCAATTCGCGCCCCTGATCCTGCGCCAGGCCTGCGCCGGGGTGCATATCGACATTCCCAAGTCGGGCGGCTTGTTCGAGGCCAAGCGGATCTCCGATCTCGCCGATCTGTATGGCATCTGGACCGCCTGCCACAATCCAGCCAGCGCGGTCGGAACCATTGCATCCGCCCATGCCGCCGCCTCGGTGCGCAATTTCCGCGTGCACGAACTGGCGGGTGGGCGCGATCCCTGGACCTTTGAGATGGTCACGCATGAAGGGCCCTTCTTCAAGGACGGCAATTTCGTAATCGAGGACAAGCCGGGGCTGGGCGTCGATCTCAACCCGGACGTGGTGAGGGCGCATCTGGCGCCGGGAGAGCAGTGGTGGGGCTAGGAGCTGTTGCCTCCAAATGAGCCAACTAAAAATAACAGGAAGGAAAAGGACAATGCGCAGGATATTCGCAAGCATTCTGATCGGAGGCACCGTCCTGGCAACGGCAGCGATGGCGCAATCGGACAGCTACATCGTCATGCCCAAAAGCAGCCAGAAATTCAAACCCGGTCCCGGCGGGCTCTATAGCCAGCAACTGCTGCTCAACCATAAGAATTCTCAAGCCAATATCACCATCCGCGACAAGAATGGCCAAGCCGAGGTCCATGCGGCCTGGGAGGACCATATCTTTGTTCTGGACGGCGAGGCCAATCTCACCCTTGGCGGCACGGTCGAAAAACCCAACACAACCGGTCCCGGCGAGACGCGGGGTGAAAGCATCAAGGGCGGCAAGACTATTGCCCTGCATCCGCAGGACTACATTTATGTTCCGGTCAACACACCGCATCAGATGATGGTGGCCGCCGGAAAGTCCATCCGTTACGCGGTGGTGAAGACCCACCCCTGAAAGGAGCATGTCATGTTGAGATCTCTGAGGCCCATCCTTTTGGGATGTCTGGCGCTGGCGGTTGCTACGCCCGCACTGGCACAAGTCAAGCAGACCCGCGAACAGATGATGTTCTATACCTCGCAATGGAAGGGCGAGCGATTTCCTGACGGCCGCCCCAAGGTTTCCGACGATCTGTTGACGCGGGTGGTGGACGTTTCCATCGAGGACCTGTGGGATTATCTGCGCGACAAGGGGTTCAATTGCCAGTTCGACACCGGCTTTCAGATGCTTCATCCCGACAAGCCCTTTGCCGGCCGCGCCATGACCGCGCAATACATGCCGCTCAGGCGCGACATGTATGACGCTATCGGCGCGGAAGGAAAGCGCGAGGGCAGGGTCAGCGGCAACAACAGCTGGCCGATCGCCGAACTCGCCATCGGCGACATGTATGTCGCCGATGGTTTCGGCAAGATCGTGGAAGGCACGCTGATCGGCTCCAACCTCGGGTCCGGCATTGCCACCCATTCCCATACCGGTTTTGTGTTCGACGCCGGCATCCGCGACGCGGAAGAAAACCGCGAGTTGGAGAATATGAACGGGCTCTACCGCGCCTATGATCCTTCCGCTTGGAAGGACATGACGCTCACCACCATCAACGCACCCATCCGCATCGGCCGCGCCACCGTGCTCCCGGGCGACCTGGTGCTGGCCAAGAGCGAGGGCGTGATCTTCATTCCCGCCTATCTGGCGGAAGACGCCGTCGCCCATGCCGAATTCATCAACCTGGAAGATGCCTTCAATTTCGATCTCAATCGCCAGGGCAAGAATGGCGGCGCGTTCGAAGGTGGCTGGAATGGGGCCAAGTATGAAGCTTTTATGCAATGGATCAACGCCAACCCGTCCAAGCTCAAGATGAGCCGGGCCGAGTTCGATACGATCCTCAAGGAACGCAGGGGCCGTACCGAGGGCGTACCCGGCGCGCCAAAATAGGCGTCAAACCCCGTCCTCCTTGTCCGGACTCTCCCAGTCGCTGTCCTGCGAGCCGTCGAATGCCGGCATCAGCGCGATCAGGCTGAACAGCAGGACCACGACGGAGAGCGCCGTCAGGATATCACCCCGGTCTGGTCCGGGCACGCGCGACAACTCGCGCTCCCAAAGCTCCCGCGGTGAGGGCTCCCAACCCACCGGCATGGCGCCCGGTGTTCCGCATCGTGTAGTGATGCCACTCTTGTCCTGGCAAGTGGGCGCCCCCCAGGCGAGCGACGCCGGCATTGCGAACATCAGCGTGACGGTCAGGAGAAGCGCGCGCACGGCGCTAGTGTAGTCCTGCTGTGTTTAATCCCCTAGTGCAAAGGCGATAAAGGCGCTGCCTTTGGCCGCCTTGGGGTCGTGGCTGGTGCTGGCACCAATGACCACATACTGCTTTCCGCCGGCCATGTAAGTCAGTGGCGAGGTATTGCCGGCATAGGGCAGCACCGTCTCCCACAGCAATGTGCCGGTCTTGCTCTCAAAGACGTGCAGCTTGCGGTCGAAATCGGTCGCCGCGATGATCAAAAGGCCGCTGGCGGTGGCGACGGCGCCGCCATAGCTCTCGCTGCCGGTATTCTTGATGCCTTGCGCCACCAGCTCGGGATATTCGCCGAAGGGGATGCGCCAGGCGAACTGTCCCGTCTTGAGGTCGATGGCGGTGAGATGGCCCCAGGGCGCGGCGGTTGCCGGATAGCCGTCAGGATCCTTGAACTTGTTGTAGCCGGAAAAAGTATAGCGGGAGCGGGTACCGGACAGATTTGCGGCTGCCGCTCCTATATACGATCCCGTGCGATCAATCACCGCTGTGGTCCACATCACATTCTCGGTATTGACGAAGAGATATTCCAGCTTGGGGTCGAAACTCATGCCGCCCCATTCATTGCCACCGGAGAAGCCAGGCAGGGACACGGTTTCCTGCTTGTAGGCGGGCGGGGTGAATGCTCCGCCATTCAGGAAGGTGGCGAATTTCTCCCGCGCCCATTTGTTGGCTTCCGGCGTGCGCTGGGTGAGATCCTCGGCCGTCATGGTCTGGCGCGACAAGGGCGGAGGCAGGCGCGGGCGCGGCTGGGTCGGCCAGGCGGTGTCGCCCGGCGCGGTGGCCGGGGGCACCGGCACTTCGTCGATGGGGAACAGGGATTCGCCCGTCACCCGGTTGAAGACATAGACATAGCCCGTCTTGTTGGTGGCTGCGACAGCGTCGATCTTCTTGCCCTTGCGGGTGACGGTCACCAGGATCGGCGTGGAAGCGAAATCATTGTCCCACTCGTCGTGGTGCACGGCCTGGAAATACCACAGCAACCGGCCCGTATTGGCATCGATTGCCAACACGCTGTCGGCGTAGAGATTCTTGCCGGGGCGTTCGCCGCCATAAAAATCGTCCGATGCCGAGCCGGTGGCGGCGAATAGGATGCCCCGCTTCTGGTCGAGCGCCATGCCCGGCCAGGCATTGGCGCCGCCGGCCGTCTTCCAAGCATCCTTGGCCCAGGTCTCCGCATTCAGCTCGCCGGGACGGGGAATGGTGTGAAAGGTCCAAATCAGTTTGCCGGTGCGCACATCCCAGGCGCGGATGTCGCCGGGTGAAGCTGGAGTTTGTTCGCCCACCTCGCCGCAGGTGAAGAACATGTCCTTATAAACAACCACCTCCCCACCCATGCGGACATAATTTTCGGCAGCCGGTCCGCGCAGATTGTCGTTGAGGTCGATGCGGCCCTTGTCACCGAAAGCGGGATCGGGCTTTCCCGTGGCGGGGTCCAGCGAATAGACAAAATTCGAGGCCGTCACCAACAGACGGTTTTGTTTGCCATCGCTCCACCAGCTTTCGCCACGATCCTTGAATCCGGCCCGCGACTTTTGCGGCAAATCCGGCGTGAACACCCACTTCTCCGCGCCGGTCGCCGCATCCAGGGCGACCACCTTGCCGCTGCCCACGCCGTACAGGACGCCGTCCACGACAATGGGTGTGTCTTGCAGCTCGCTGTCGGGCTTGAGATCGTAGCGCCATGCCTGTTTGAGGCGGCCCACATTCTTGTCGTTGATCTGGGTCAGCGGGGAATAGCGTGTGGCCCCGGCATCGCCTCTGGGAAAGCGATAATCGCCCCCGGCGGAATAGGCTGTGACGCTCGTGGTGGCGAGGAGCACCAGGACGGCTCTCCCCAGGCGGTTGAAACGGCTGCGCATTTTCCCCTCAGTTATTTTTTTGGAAACTATAATGGGATTCCGCGTGCGATCGAAAGGTGCAGATGACAAATCATCAGTACTTCTCGTCTGTCACAACTCTAAGGTAAATCGCGGCACCACTGTCTTTTTATTTAACTGAAATGTAAGCGGACTTTCCGACAATCGGGAGATGCTGCGGATCTATGGCTGCATTATCGGTCAGCATGATTTAAGGCTCGTCATACTGGCCGGGCTGGTCTGCCTTTTTGCCTCCTTTACCGCCTTCAGTCTATTCAAACGCGCCGCGGCGCCCGACAGGCGGTCTGGCTATTGGCTCCTGGCGACCGCGCTGGTCACCGGCTGCGGCGTGTGGGCGACGCACTTCATCGCCATGCTGGCCTTCGAGCCCGGCCTGGCCGTCAGCTACGATCCGTTTCTTACCGTCTTGTCGGCGCTGATTGCGGTGGTCGTGGCGGCGGGCGGATTCTGGCTGGCGATTCATGGCCGCCGGCTGGTGATGGGCGGCATGGTGGTGGGCAGTGCCGTCGCCGCAATGCACTACACCGGCGTCGCGGCGCTCAAGATCGGCGCCGACAAGATATGGGATGCGAGCTATGTCGTCGCGTCGTTGGCTATCGTTGCGTTGTTCAGTGCCGCCGCCATGATTGCGGCGCATCGCCTGCCGGGCCGCAAGGGTCTTTGGAGCGGCGCCGGCCTGTTGGTGCTTGGGATATGCGGCTTACATTTCACGGCGATGAGCGCGGTGAGCTTTCGGCCCAACCCGTTGATCGTGGTCTCCGACGCGGTGATTGATCCCAAGGCGCTGGCGATCGCGATTACCGCGGTAACCTTGCTCATATTGCTGTTGGGTCTCATCGGCGCGCTGGTGGGTCAGTATGTCGCCGAAATCGAGGCCACCAAGCGGGACCTGGAACAGACGGCGGAGCGGCTGACCCAGGCGCTGGAAGCGGCGGATTCCGGCAACCGTGCCAAGTCCGACTTCCTGGCCAATATGAGCCACGAAATTCGCACTCCGATGAACGGCATATTGGGCATGACGGGACTGCTTTTGGACACGAAGCTGGATGAGGAACAGCGCCGTTTCGCGGATGTGGTGCAGGAATCCGGCGAGGCGCTGCTGGGCATTGTCAACGACATTCTCGACATTTCCAAACTGGAAGCAGGCAAGCTGGAAATCGAGACGATCGACTTCGATCTTGTCGCCACTGTCGATGCCGCAGCCGCGCTGATGGCGCCCCGGGCGCGGGAAAAGGGCATCGATCTCGCGGTCTATGTCGAACCCGCGGCGCGCGGCGCCTATCGCGGCGACCCGGCACGGGTGCGTCAGATCCTGCTCAACCTGTTGGGCAACGCGATCAAATTCACGGAAAAAGGCAGCGTCGCGGTGCAGGTGACGGTGAAACTGGGCGAGGCGGAAGGGCTTTCCGGAAAGGTGCCGCTGCGCTTTGAGGTCTCCGACACCGGCATCGGCATGGCCGAAAGTGTGCGCGAGCGGCTGTTCCAGAAGTTCAGCCAGGCCGACAGTTCCATCACCCGTCGTTTCGGTGGCACCGGCCTGGGACTGGCCATTTGCAAGCAGCTGGTCGAGCATATGGGGGGCGAGAT
>DATHLY010000367.1:0-8280 GCA_035487655.1 Rhizomicrobium sp.
CACGCCGCTGACCCGCGGCAATGTCTATACGCGCTTGTCCTATGACCTGTCGCCGAAGACCGAAATCTTCATGACGATTAACTGGTCCGAGGTCGCCACGTCGAACATCCCCAATCCAGACATGTGGCTCGGCGCATTGCCCGGTATCTCAGGCGGTGCGGGTGAAAGCATAGCTCCCCTACCCGGTAACAATCCCTTCAATAACCTCAATCCTTTCTACGCGACTGTCCTGACGAACTCCGTCTTGTCCAACAGTCCCTTTAACCCGGGACAGTTGTTACAGGTTCCGGGCATTTCCTGCGGCAATGCTCCCGGTGGTCCGAACGCGTTCCTACCTGCTTCGGTCCAAGCAGGATGTATAGCGACCAATACCACCGCATTCAGCCTGGGTTCTCTGTATTACGGTCTCGGCCCGCAGAAGGTTTACACCCAGCGTGACAATCGCCGTTATGTCGGCGGCGCCAATGGCAGCTTCAACGCGTTCGATATCGACTGGACCTGGACCGCCTATTACGAGCATGGCGAGAATGACACCAACATCCATGTCCGCGGCATCGCACTTAAGCCGTACATGTATGCGGCCATCGACTCGGTGCAGGTCACGGCCGCCAACCAGGCGACCTATGCCTCGGTGAATGCGCCGCTGGGCGCCATTGTTTGCCGCAGCATCGTGGCCGACAGGGAGGGTTGCGTGCCCTTCAATCCCTTTGGCGCACCGGTTACTCAGGGGCAAAAGGACTGGCTCTATGGCGGCCAGAATTGGGGACCTGGCCCGATCCAGCTATCCCATCAGATGCAGGATATGGCCGATTTCGCCATCAGCGGTTCACCCATTGAGGACTGGGCAGGCAAGGTGTCGGTGGCGACCGGCGCGAGCTGGCGCCAGGAAGCCTATGATGTGCGCGGCGATGGCGCCGGAAACGGCACCATTGGTGGTTCGGGCGGCGCGCCGGGCAGTCCGTGCAACGATCCGGTGATCAACTGTCTGCAAGGCACCAACTGGTATGCCGGCAGCTTCCACAACGGCCAGGGCAACTATCATGTGATCGAAGCCTTTGTGGAGCTCAACATCCCCCTGATCGACAACACGACCTGGGGCAATGCCAATCTCGACATTTCCGGACGCCATGCGCGCTACAGCACCGCGGGCGACGCCAACACCTGGAAGGTCGGTCTCACCTGGGAAACGCCGATCGATGGATTGCGCCTGCGCACCTTGCAGTCGCGCGACGTGCGTGCGCCCAACCTGAGCGAACTGTTTTCGGCGCCGACAACGGCCAACGGCTCCAGTACCGATCCCTGGATCAATCCCCCGCTCGGCCAGAACATCCAGGTCATCCAGGGCACCTACGGCAACCCGCTGTTGAAGCCGGAAAAATCCATCAATACCCAGATCGGCTTTGTCCTTCAGCCGAGTTGGTTCACGGGCTGGCAGTTCTCGCTGGATTATTACCGCATCGCGGTGGCGGGCCAGATCAACACCGTGTCCCAGCAGACCAACGTCAACAATTGCTACGCCTCCTGGCAAGTGACCGGCAATTTCAGCAATCCCTATTGCTCCGCCATCATTGTCGCGGCGGGCACCACTCCTGCTTCGAATCCGCAACAATGGCTGCAGGTCAATACCCAGTTCTTCAACGTGGCATCCACGGTGACGGATGGCTTCAATCTGGAAACCTCCTACCAGTTTAGCCTGGACGGATGGGATTTCATGCCCGTCCCAGGGGGCTTCACCTTGCGGGCCCTGGCCACTTATGTGACCAAGTTCGTCACCAATCCCGGTGTCCCAGGCGGCATCATCGTGAATTCGGCGGGCGCCAATGACGGCAACATACCGCACATGAAAGTGTTCGCCACCCAGTCCTACAATGCGGACAATTGGTCCTTGACCTTGGCGGAAACCTGGCTCTCGCAAGGAAAGCACAACAACAACTGGATCCAGTGCGTGGCGGGAAGCTGTCCAGTTCCCACGCTGTCCAATCCCACCATCAACGACAATCACGTGCCGGGCATTTTCTATATCAACCTGGGCGGTACCTATAGCCTGAACGAGCATTGGCAGACCTATTTCCAGATCGACAATCTGTTCAACAAGAACCCGCCGCCCTTCTATTCGAACTCGCAGAATCCGACCAATGACGGCGCCAATCCGGCACTTTACGACACCATCGGCCGCATGATCCATGTCGGCGTGCGCATCAATGACTAATCAGGGGGTTCCTATGCGCGTTCTCATTGCTTCTGCACTGTCCATGACCCTGTTGGTCTCCGGTGCGATGGCGGCTGACAGCGTTGGCCCGCTCGCGCCGGGCAAGCCCGCGGGCATCAAAAAGGCACAAGAAGGCGACAACACGACCGCGTTGATCATCATTACCGGCATCGTCGTGGCCGGCGTGGCGATCGGATTGTCGCAGTCATCCGACGGAAACCCGGGCGGGCCGGTGACGCTCACCACGGTACCGTCGACGACGGTCGTGCCCTAGAGCGGTCAATCCGACGGCCTTGGGCGCGCCAAGGGCTACATCGCTAAGTCTTCGTAACCAGGACAATTCCGGCTTGGGCGAGCACGCCCAGGCTTTTGAGCAGATCGCTCTTGGCGGTGGGATTTGGCAGCGCAGCAGCAAGCTCGGCCACGCTGAACTCTCGGCTGTTCCTGAGCTTGGCCAATGCCGGCATAAGCGCAACCGGCACGGTCCATAAGCGTCCCGCGGCGGCAAAGGCATAATGCTCTCCTTGCGGGGCGATTGTCAGCAAATGCAGAGACGCGAGCCTGATGCGGCTGTCGTCGGTGATGGCGCCAAGCTGCGCATAAGGCGCGTCGGGAAGCCGGATATGGGGATTGGGGCGGATGTTGGCGTCCCACTCGCGCAGAAAATCGGAGAGCGGCGCCTCCTTCAGCGTATCGGCAAGGAGCTTGGCGATGATGCCGCCGGTCTTTTCCTGGCTGGCGCCATCGCCCGGCAAGCTGGCGCGCAGTTCGGCATGCCGGCGCAACCGCGACAGGACCCAACCCAGATAATCCAGCGCCGTCGGCGGCGTCAGGGACACGGTCAGGTGCAGGCTGGGCTCGTCCAGCGGGAAGGCCTCATGCCACCAGCCGCGTGGAATATAGAGAGCATCGCCGTCGCTGAGCACGCCTTCCCAGGCCGGTGCGGCCGAAGGC
The DNA here is from genome assembly GCA_035487655.1 of Rhizomicrobium sp. Lineage (GTDB taxonomy): Bacteria > Pseudomonadota > Alphaproteobacteria > Micropepsales > Micropepsaceae > Rhizomicrobium. The sequence goes on from DATHLY010000367.1 coordinate 3,164, forward strand.
GGTTGCGGCGCCTCGACATCGTTCTTGAGAGGGTGCAATCGGGTCGGGCCGTATACCTTCCAATGTTTGCGCCCGCACAGCTGCAGCACCATGGCTTCCTGCGCGTCCCAATGGACGTTGAAAGCTTTCTGCCTATGCCAGCCTGCATAGAGATTGGCGAAGGCGTCCGTGTGCAGCGCCTCCTGGAAACTGACCATCAGATCGCGCACCCTGGGCGCGAGCTCTTGGACATCGTCCAGAATCAAGCTTGCGCCTTGCGCCAGACAGGCGGTGAAGCCGCCCGCATCCACCCGCGGCACACCGAACATGGCGGGCGTCAGATAAAGAGCCGGATCGACCGCCTGACCGTCCCGATACAGTTTGAGCCGCGGCGGCGTCAGGCGATGTTGCTCCAGAATGGCATTGAGTTCGTCCCAGCTGAGCAAATTGGTGAAGCGGCCGGCCTTACCCGGAATATGAACCAGGGTTTTGAGCCAATAGTCCCGCAAAAAGACGCCGGGCCCCAACGGCGAAACCACGGAATCGAATTGCGTCATGCTGCCCACCGGCCCATAGGTAAAAATGATATGACCATGCGCGGACGGCACAGTCGCTTGGCGAAGCCCCCGACCGGCGATACGCTGCTTCGCAAATTATCATGCTTCCGGCGAGATGCGAACGGAAGCAGGCAGGGAGGCATGGCGTATATCGGCAATTATCTGCTTCGGCGGACCTAAGCGGGATCATCTGTTCATGACCGCCTCGCAATCGCTCTATATGCTGAAGGTCGATATCCAGGGTGCGGCGCCCGGCTAGGCAGGTGCCCGCTGAAAAAGTCGAAGGGGAATTTCATGAAACGGCTGTTTTGGTTTTCCTGTCTGTCTTTTGCATTTGCTTCGCCCGCTTGGGCGGCGGCTGATTATTCGGGAGTCTGGGAGGTTGGTGTGCGGGAGTATGGCGGCGCCAATTATTATTTGCCCATGACGGATGGCCGCTTGGTGCTGGAGAAGCAAGGCGAGGGCTATAGCGGCCGGTTCAACCAGCTGACCTTCACAGGGACGCTGGAAAAAGACGGGCTGCATCTCTCATGCAACGATCAGGGCCGTGCTTGCGGCATGATGGTATTGCAAACCTCCGGCAATCAGCTGTCCGGAAAGGGAGAGCTGATCGCCAGCTCTCCATCGATCACGATTCCGGTGACCCTGGAAGGAAAGCACCCTGCGGCGCGGCCTCCCGCACCCGCTTCGCATGACTATGACCCGCAGCAATTCACCAATTTCTATTCGCCCACGCTGAAACCTGTCTTGCGCGTTTTCCCCGGCGACGCCGTGAAGACCCGTACGCTTGACAGCCGCGGACATGACCGTGACGGCAGACCGCGGGCGCCGCGCGGCAATCCGTTGATCGGGCCGTTTTATGTCGAAGGCGCCATGCCGGGCGACACGCTGGTGGTACATCTGAACCGGGTGCGCACCAATCGCGACAGCGCCTATCAGACCAATCTGATCTCATCCAATGCGCTGGAGGCGGGTTATCTGAGGGGCCTGGCAAAATATGAAAGCGGGTTCACGCAGTGGAAGATCGATGCCGCGGCCGGAGTCGCAACGGTGATCAATCCCAGCGATAAGCTGAAGCCTTATACGGTGAAGCTCTCGCCCATGCTGGGCTGTATCGGCGTGGCGCCCCGGGGCGAGGAAACCCTGGGCAGCGGCCATCTCGGTTCCTTCGGCGGAAACATGGATTCGCCGGAGATCCGCGAAGGCGCCACATTATATCTGCCGGTCTTCCGACCGGGAGCGCTGCTCTATATGGGCGACGGCCACGCCCAGCAGGGCGCAGGTGAGTTGCCGGGCCAGGGTTTGGAAACGTCCATGGATGTGCAGTTCACGGTGGATGTCATCCCCAACAAGTCTCTGGGCCAGACCAGGGTGGAAAATGCCGGCTATGTGATGGTGATGGGGACGGGCGGGGATCTCGACGGGGCGATGAAAAGCGCCACCACGGGCCTTAGCCGCTGGTTGGCGGACAATTATCACCTGACGCCGCAGGACATTGCGGCGGTGCTGGGAACGGCAATGGAATATGAGATCGCGGAAGTGGTGGATTCCGAATATGATGTGGTGGCGAAGGTATCCAAGGATGCGCTTGCCCAACTCAACAAATGATTTCTGACATCGAAATGAGCGGTTGATGCGGACTGGGGTTTTTGAGTCCAGCCCGGTGGACGCCTTCCTGCAGCAGGCGGCAGCCCATTATCGCGCCGGCCGCATCGTGGAAGCCGAAAAACTGTATCGCCAGACATTGGCGTTGAGGCCCCAGTTCGCGGAGGCCCATTCCGGCCTTGCGGTAATGCTGTTTCTTCAAGGCAGGAAGGAGGAGGCCGTTGTCGCCTTCCGCAAGGCACTGGAGATTGCACCGGACGATGTCGGCACGCTTTACAAATTGGGCAATCTTCTCCTGCGCGAAGGTAGTGATCCGGGCCGGATCGAGGAAAGCTTTGCCTGCTTCCAGCGCCATGCACGGCTGACCTTCGCAATGACAGGCCAACCTGCAGGCGAAAAGGGCGAGGCGCCGCACCGCATCCGTCATGACCAGGAACAGCAGGAGTATCTCACCCAAACCCATGGTCTGAAGAATTGGCAGTTTCATCTCGCCGACGGCGGACGGATCGCGTCACCCTCTGTGAACGCCACCAATGCCGCCAAGGCAACGGAGGAATGGAATAGCAGCAACCCTCGCATCATTGTGATTGACGATCTGCTCAGCGAGGAAGCGCTGGACAAACTGCGCCGCTATTGCTGGGGTTCGACGGTTTGGCGCGAAACCCATCCCGAAGGCTATCTTACCGCCATGCCCGAGCACGGGCTTGCCTGCCCGCTGATTGCCCAGATCGATGAGGACATGCGTGCCGCCTATCCCGGAATCCTGGGTGTGCACCAATTGCGCTATCTCTGGGCCTTCAAATATGACAGCCGGCTGAACGGGGTGGGCACCCATGCCGATCCATCGGTCGTGACGTTTAATTTCTGGATCACGGCGGATGAAGCCAATCTCGATCCGGAACGTGGCGGACTCACCGTCTGGAATGCCGCGATCCCGCCGGACTGGAAATCCCAGCGCTATATCGGAGATACCGCCGGGTGCCAGGCCTATCTCGCCCGCGTCGGCGCCAAGTCGGTCACCATTCCCTATCGTTGCAACCGCGCCGTGGTGTTTTCCTCCCATCTGTTCCACGAGACCGACCGGATGCATTTCAAGGAGGGCTATACCAACCGCCGGATCAATATCACCATGCTTTATGGACGGGGGCAGGGATGAAACGCGCGCGCCTGACTTTGGCTCTTGTGGTTTCGGTTATGGCTCTTATCCCTGCAGCGCTCGCCGCGCCGCTTCGTCCGGTTTTCAAGGTCGACCCCAATTGGCCCAAGCAGCTTCCGCATGGCTATGTGTTCGGTCCCAGCGGCGGGGTGACCGTGGATTCCCACGATAATGTTTGGATCTATTCCCGCCCCTGGGGTCTGCGGCTAACGGTGAGCAATCCGCCGGATGACATGAGCGGCAGGGCGGCTCCCTCGGTTGTCGAGATCACGTCTGACGGGCGTTTCGTCCAGGGTTGGGGCGGTGTGCTGGCGATGAGCGAGAGCGAGCGCGACAAATTCGATTGGCCAGTGCAGGAGCATGGCATTGCTGTGGACACCAAAGGCAATGTCTGGGTGTGCGGCAACGGCCGTGATGCCAGGATTGGCAAGGATGACGATCAATGCCTGAAATTCACCAATGACGGCAAATTCCTGATGCAGATCGGCCATTCGGGAAAAAGCAAGGGCAGCCTGGATACCGAAAATCTTGGCCATCCCTCGCAGCCGGTCTATTGGGCCAAGACCAACGAGCTGTTTGTCTCCGACGGATACGTCAATCGCCGGGTCTATGTGGCGGATGCCGACACCGGAAAATTCAAGCGCATGTGGGGGGCTTATGGCCACGTCCCGGACGACAATGCGCCGCGTTACCGCGGCTATGATCCACCATTGCAGCAATTCAACCTGTTGCACGGCATGACCATCGCCAGGGACGGCACGGTCTATGTCGCCGATCGCAATGCCAACCGCGTGCAGGCATTCACTCAGGATGGAAAGTTCCTCAAGGAAGGTTGGGTGGCGCGTCCCACGCCCCAGAGCGATTTCGGCACCTCTTTTGGAGTGGCGTTATCGGGCGACAAGCAGCAGCAGTTCTTGTATGTCGCGGACGGCCACAATGAACGCGTGCATGTGTTGGACCGCCAGACGCTGCAGGAGATTCCTGGCGCGGCATTCGGGCATCCGGGCAACTATGCGGGCCAGTTCTCCAATATCCATGTCATCGCCAGTGATTCCAAAGGCAATGTCTATGTCGGCGATGGCGGCGGCCGTTTCCAGAAATTCGTCTATCAGGGGATGGCGCAATAACCCGCGACTGGACAGTGTAGGCACTGTCACGGTTGCACGAGTTGTCCCATTTTCTCAGTCGCTTACAGTTCGCTTTTAAGACATCACAGGAACTGATGGGAACGTTCGTGTCACGTTTCAGAAGGACTTTCCGGATGACCGGCGTCTGGCGAAAATTTCTTTTCGGTGCTGGCCTGGTAGCGCTGTGCGCCGCTTACGCCACGGCGCAGACCGAGCTCGCAACCGGCCCCTTCACGGCGCCGCAGATCGAAGCAGGACGCAAGGCCTACACGGCCTATTGCGCCGCCTGCCATCAGGCGAACCTGCAAGGGCAGGGTGATGCACTGCCGCTGGCCGGCCGCCAGTTCATGGCGGGTTGGGGAAACCGCACGAGCCGGGACCTCTACAACCTCATTCATGCGTCCATGCCGGCCAGTGCGCCCAACAGCCTGGATGATCAGACCTATGCCAGCCTCACGGCCTTCCTACTTTATGCCAATGGCGCCAAGCCGGGTCCTATGGCGTTTTTGGCGGCGCCGCCGCTGCGCATCAGCCTGATCGCCAATGGCTTCGCGCCGGGCGATTTGAACGTTGGCCCGGCGACGCCGTCGCCCGCCGCTGGTGCGCGGCCCGCCGCGCCCGACGCACGCGGTGATGCCGACCCCGAAGCGGCGCCGCCACGCCGCACCGCCGGTCCCGCTGTGGTGCCGCATG